>DASSAV010000304.1:0-6738 GCA_035699265.1 Rhodothermales bacterium | reverse complement strand
TGGCGAGGTCTGCCTGATGGCTCGGGAGCTTCTCGTCTTCGGGGAGAAGACGTTCAAGATCGAGATCCCTGATGACGCCAAGATCACCTTCGGCCCGTTCAGTCCTCCTCGCGGGGACAGCATGAACTGGCAGCAGAGCGGCAAGGCTGTGGGCACGCTTCGTATCTATAAGGGCACGAAGGACAACATCGTGGCGCTCTTCTCCGGCGTGAGCGGGTTCCGGGATCTCACTCTCGAATACTCAGAGATGGTTGCCCGTGAGGAAGGAGCCGCTCTCTGGAACTCGGATCAGCATGGCTACGTTCGTGAGGAGAAGATCCAGCGCACGAACGAGTGGGTGGATCAGGCCGAGCTTGTGGCTGCCACTGCTAACGGGAAGAGCAAGACCACCAAGAAGAAGTGATCCGTGTAGAGGGAGAACCGGCCTGGAAGTGGCACCTTCGAGTTTCCTGGTGGCACAGGATGAAGCTGAAGCTCTGGCTCCACTTCCTTCCCCACCGGATCCTCTGTCGCTTCCTCGGCCACCGCTGGAATGAGGCTTCTCCAAGCATCACGGTCGGGCCGCTCCACCTTCCTCCGGATGAGCGGAGCTACCACGTTCTGGCCTACACCAAGTCGTGTGTGTTCTGTGCTCGGCGGCTGGATGTTCCCCTGATGCCGGAGAGAGAGTTCGAACTCATCCAGGAAGCAGAGGCGGAGGATTGGGAAGAGTGGAACAATCCCGAGATCCGTTCTGCTCTGGAGGCACTCGGTGAGTGAGCAGGAGTTTTCACGTGAAATCGCCATTCCCGGAACGGGCGAGCTTGTAGATCTCTCGGACACCCCCGCATGCGTGGCCGCACTCGACGCTCTACGGAACTATGAGAGTCTGATCCGAGAGGCGAAAGCGACTCTCACCCGAGCGGTCATCGAGGAGGCCACGCGCCAGGGGGTGCGTTCTCTCGAACTCCCGAACGGAGATCGGGCTGAAATTTCACCAGCCTCCGAGATCGTCTGGGATGCAGAGCTTCTGGAAGAACGCCTGCGTGAAGCAGGGATGCCGGAAGAGCGCATCTCTCAAATCATCGAGCAGACGGTGACGCTGAAGGTGAAGACGGGGGAGGCGAAGAAGGCAGCGGCTGCCAACCCCGACTACGCGAGCGCAGTCGAAGAGGCGCGCTCAGAACAGCCCAAGTCTCAGTACGTATCGATCAAGAGGCGCTGATGGCCGACTTCGAATACGAACCACCGCTAGAGGCCATCCTGCGGCGAGTGGTTGGAAACGAGCGCTTCGAAACTGCTCGCGACGAACTGATCCGCCAGAAGAAGAAGGAGTGCGCTAGCGGAAGCCACGCCTGGAAGCGAGTTGAGTATGACCTCCAGGGTGGGAAGTGGGGAACGGACCGCTGTACTCGCTGCGGAGAAAAGAGAACCTGGCATGTTTGAAGGAGCTTGGCTAAACGTCCCCATTGGACGCTAGCCTCCCAGAAGATGTCGAACTGGTTCCTCGTCTGTTTCTGTGCCGCAATTTTGCGGCTTATCTGGGTGTTCCTCGACGAGGTTCTCTGTCTGATTGCACGGCATTACCAGGAACACGCTCGACGTGTAGAGCGTGACACCGCGCACGGGATGGGACCGTGGCTGCGGAGCGAAGGCACCGGAGACGGTGCCTTCGCCTATTCAGCCCTCGTAACAACGGGGGAGAGCACGAGAGGGGAAAGGTGATCTGACACGTACTCTCAAAACAACCGTCATAACGCTTTCCATCGCACTACTCGCAGTACCGGCAGCACAGGCGAAGCCGCCGCCACCGGCAGCTAAACGAGCCTCCGCAACGCCTGCGCCACAGGTTCGACCTCACCACCAAGCAGGATGCAAGTCAGCCCGGCAGGGGCTGATCTACTACCGCCTGCGGCATTCCTCTTGGCTCGCGCTCAAGGGAGTGGAGATTGAGCCTCGCCTGACTCAACCTCGTGGGTGTGCCCACACGCTTTGGCTCGCAAACGTGTGGAAGAAGCGCGCCCGCGACGCTCGCATGGACTACTACCGCTGGCGGGAGTCTCGCTTCGTGCTCCACGACTTCGCTGCTGGTGGAGGCAACCATGGATGGCCCAAGGCCGTCAAGGAAGTGCAGAAGGTCTTCCCAGGAACTGAGTCATGGCTGCTGTCGTGCTCGTGGGCAGAGGGTAGACACGGACGCTGGATGCGCCACGGCGGTGGCAGCTACTACCCCGGCTTCGAGCACGAGTACATCGTCGGCGGCTGGATGCAGTTCAAGTGGCCCACCTTCAAGGGCATGTACCGACATGCACTCGACCACGCCACTGCTCGCGGATTCAAGGTCCCGGCAAATCTCCGAGACCCAGGAGATGTGCGAGCATGGCTGTCGCCTCTAGCTCAGGCAATGGCCGCTGGCTGGGCGCGGTATACCGAAAACGACGACAGTCATTGGAGTGCCTCATGGAACAATGGATGTTGATATGAACGGTAAACCGACCACACGACCAAAGGCGGTGATCGTCGCGTGAGTGCACAGGACGACATCCAGACCGGCTTGGATCGCATCTGGTCATCCGACTTCGTTCAGAAGAATCCGAAGAAGTCCTACCAGGGCTACCACCCCGACGAGTTCAACGCCGTGAAGGCATACGTCGAGGGCGGGGCGGAACCAGTTCCCTGGCCGACGACTCTACTCGGTGACGGCCTCGCTCTTGTCGAGCGCGGACGACGTGCACTGGAACCAGAGCCGCCGCCCCCGCCCCCGCCACCTCCTCCTCCGGTAGGAGAGGGTTACGACTTTCCGGCGAAGTTCCAGGTTTTTGGCGTCAACACCGAGGACTTGAAGGGGCTTGATTTCGCGGTCACGTCATTCGTCACGGACAGTCAGCCTCTCATCGCACGACAGACGAACCCGAATGTCATCGTGGTCTCACATCCTCAGCTCGACCCGTTCAACGCCGATGCCTGCTACAAGCGCGGCCACGCCTGGACATATGGCTCGGGACTGCTCGGCGGGTACGCGGGCAGTGGGTGCGTGGGCAAGACGTTCCCCGCGTTCCCTGGAGTGAACGACACGCTGGCTCCGAACCCGCAGGGACAGATCCGCGCCTGGCAGGCGAGTGATAAGGGCTGCATGCAGGCGGACGGGTTGCAGGGGTACGCGCTGTTCAGCCCGCCCACGGCCGACCTGCTCCAGCGAGTGCTCTTCTACGAGTGGAAGCTGGGCAAGTTTGCCGAGCGGGGGTTGAACGGCCTGTGGTCGGACAATCTCGTGCCGGGCAACTACCTACACGCTGGCTGGTTCTACGGGGCCTGCGCGACGGCTGAGCGTCGAGCGGCGTGGGACACGAACCTCATCGCCCTGCTGCGCTACGTGCGTGCGAAGGCGGGGGGCAAGCTGTACCTCGGTGGCAACATGATCTACCTGACCGACAACCCGACCCTGCGGGCCGAAACGAACGTGGCCATGCGCGAGAACATCTGGGACTACGCGAACCCCGACCAGCAGCCGATGGGTCGGGCGTCAGTAACCCCGCTGTGGGACGACCTCATGCGGGTGCACGCGTGGGTCAGCACGCCCTCGGTCGACGGCCTGCCCAAGCTGTGCGGCATGAGCGCCCGGGTACAGAAGGACAACCTGCTCATGCAGCGCGCGGTCGCCGCCGTTGCCTGCATCGCCGGGTGCTCGTTCAACTGCTACTACGCCAGCCACGGCGACACCTTCTGGCCCGACGTGACGTACAAGAATGGGCAGCGGGGCTACCTCGGCAAGCCGACCGGCCCGCCGCAGCTCAACGGCAACGTGCTCAGTCGCCAGTTCGAGCGCGGAGCGGTCACCTACGATCACGCGACCAAGGCAGCGGCCTTCACGTAGGAGGAGAGAGAGTCACATGGAGCTGAGAGTCGTTCAGACCAGCCCGAAGCTGATCCTAGAGTGGGATGCCGTCCCTGGAGCTGTCGCTGGCTACCGAGGGCGCGCCGAGGGCGTCGAGAAGTGGTCGCAGACCCAGAGCACCAGGATGACGTTCGCCGCGAACGCGACCGGCATCGTTATCCAGGCGCTCGGCGTCGAGGACGAGGGTCACTACCCGGTCCTCGAACCGCCACCGCCCCCTCCGGTGTCGTCCTTCGACATCCCTCGCTGGCTGGTGAAGCTCCCCGCCAGCCCCGGCATAGGAGACAACGGGCGTGTAGCGCACTGGCGGCAATACAAGACAGGCGGCGAGGCTCTGCTCAACGCCGGTAGCGGGAAGACCGTGCCTCACCTGATTACGCCCGCCCCGAACTCGCGTTACGTCTCCGGCCCGCGCTCATGGGAGTGGTGGATTCTCGGCACCATCCTGATTCCGGCGAGCTTCCCGACGACCGGACGCAGTTTCGCGACGATCAACCCGCACAACTCGTCCTATGACGTGGGTCCGTCCGGCATCGGCGGCGTCGGATGGGGCTTCGGCTCAGGTGTCTCGGCCATGCACGTCTTCTTCGCGAACGGGCAGACCGCCCCCTTGAAGGACAACGACTTCTCCTTCTACATCGATCCTTCGCCGTCTACTCACTGGGATGTCGTCCCCGACGTGCAGCGGGACAAGAGGTACGACTTCGCCGTTCGTCTCATCCTGGGGCGGCTCGACAAGGAACTCGGTCTGGCCGGTCCGGGAGTCGCGGGCGGCGGGATCGGAGATCACCCGAACGGCGGCGCGGGTCGGGCATGGGTGTACGTCAATGGCGTGCTCGCGCAGGACACGGGGAATCGCAACACGCTCCAACGTGCCACGGCTCCTGACGGAAAGACATACACGCAGACCTGCCTGCATCGCCCCTGGGACGGCGCGTATTGCGTGCCTAGCCTGCCCGCCGCGATCTCGATGGAGAGAACCGCGTCACGCATCGGGCGCACGCTTGCCGAGGCACTCGAGGACGGCAAGAACGGCTTCACGAAGCACGCCGAGTGGATGGAGCCGACCACCGGTCCGAGCGCGACCGATCTCGCCCCGCTCAGGTCGGTGGACTTCGTGGTGCCGCAGGTCTAGATGACTGTCATCTGGAGACAGTAGGTTGATATGAGCGACCAAGACAGGGGCCGATGGCTTTCCCGGACTACACGGTAACGGACGACTTCAACCGCGCGGACGAGAACCCGCTCTCGGGAGGCGGCCTGTGGAGCGGTCCGCTCCGAGCCGCCGATGGCAGGCTGAAGATCGTCTCGAATCAGGTCGCTCACGCTACCGGTGCGGGGGCGACCGGAACCGCCTACTACACCGTTCCGCTCGTCAGCCCGTTCCAGATCTGGTGCGAGATTCCCGATGCCTCGGGCGACCAAGGGATCGACTATTGCAGCCAGGAGCCGAATCAGACTAACGAGCTTCAGGGCTATCGCTGGCAGAGCAACGGGTCCGTGCTACAGCTCTACCGCGTCGCTGAGGGGGCGTACACGAAGGTCGCGGGCGACTACGCCATCGTGCTCGCTAACGGAGATGCTCTCGGCGTGCATCTCGACGGCAGCGCCCACAAGCTGTACCACCGAACGGGCGGCGTGTGGTCCCTGATCGACACCTTTACGGACGCGGGCGGCTACCACGCGGGCTACCCCGGAATCGTCATCTCGGCGAACGCCTCTGCGCGCATGGACAACTTCTCGGCGGTGCAGGTTCCGCACGGCTACCCGACGTTCCCGTCCCCGGGACTGTCGGTACTGGATAACTTCAACAGGGCGAACGAGACACCGCTCTCCGGCGGAGGGAACTGGAGTACTCCTCTCGCGACCGGCGACCCGAACCTGAACCTCTCGTCCAACAAGGTCATCCACGCGACGGCCGTTACGCCGACCACGGCCGCGTGGTGGACTCCGCAGCAGTTCACGCCCCCCTTCGACGTGTTCTGCACCGTAGGCTCCGACGGAAGTAACGTAGGAGTTGACTACTGCGTGCAGCAGCCCGGGACGGCTACTCCCGACGGCTATCGGTGGGGCATCCATCCGGGTTCGGTTTCCCCGTCCCCGGCTGAGCAGGGTCGTCGGTTGCAGCTCTTCCGATTCGATAACGACGTTTTCACGCAGATCCTCTCGGGACTGTCGTGGGGGATCGAGTCGAAGACGGGCGACCAGGTGGGCGTCAGGCTGCTTGCGGACGGGACGCACCTCTGCTTCTACAAGCCGGTCGGGGGCGCGTGGCAGCTCATCAGCTCGCAGACTGAGACGACGTACACCTCCGGCTACGCAGGAGTGTTCGTGGGTTTCCAGGCAGCCGGGATGAGCGTGGATGACTTCGGATGCGGAGCGTTCGTCGTCCCCGGAGGAATCGAATACAAACGCTTCACCGGTCCCGCGTTTCTCACCGGCTCTCCAATCACTCTCTACACCTGCCCGACCGGGAAGCGTGCGCGCGTGCTTGGCCTGCACATGGATAACCCGACCGGATCTTCGACCACTGCCTTCATCTCCATCGGAGCGATGGGAGGAGACACCTCCAAGCAGATCTTCAACGATTTCGTGGAGCCTGATGACCCCATCACTGATTTCACACCCTACGACCTCGCTGCGGGCGAGGTTATCCAGGCTTATGCGAACCTCATAGATACGGTCAATCTGACCATCACCGGCTACGAAGTGCCAGAGTGATCGACTTCAAAAAAGAAGCTCGCATTCGAGATCCAGATCTCCTGCGTCGTCTTCACCTTGAATGGAAAGAGTGCGCACTGTGTAGGAACGTAGGACTCGCAGTTCCAGACAGCCCAAATCCTGAGAACAGGATGTACATCGGC
>DASSAV010000303.1:0-3604 GCA_035699265.1 Rhodothermales bacterium | reverse complement strand
TGGGCGGCTGGACGCTGGAAGGCGAGCCGTATACCAACGATCCGGGCACGGAATGGAGATGGTATCGAGCCCGCATGCTGGGTGGGCGCACCAACCACTGGGGCCGCATTTCGCTCCGGTTCGGCCCGTATGATTTCAAAGCAAAAAGCCGGGACGGCCTGGGTGAAGACTGGCCCATCACCTACGACGAGATCAAGCCCTATTACGACAAGCTCGACCGGCTCGTCGGTCTCTTTGGAAGCAACGAGGGGCTCTACAACGAGCCGGACGGCATTTTCATGCCCGCTCCCAAGCCCCGCTGCTACGAGCTGCTTATCAAGCAGGCCTGCGACAAGATCAACATCCCGGTGGTCGCAAACCGGTTGTCAGTCATTACGCAGCCGCTGAACGGGCGCCCCGCCTGTCACTACTGCTCGCAATGCGGCCGCGGTTGCGGCACCTATTCCAACTTCTCGTCGCCGCCGGTCCTGATCAAGCCGGCGCTGGAAACCGGGAAGCTCACGCTGATTCCCAATGCCATGGCCCGTGAGGTCACCACGGATAGCTCAGGCATGGCGACCGGTGTATCGTACGTCAATAAAGAGGACCGGCAGGAGTACCAGATCCGCGCGAGGGTCGTGGTGCTGGCCGCCAGCGCTTGCGAATCGGCGCGGCTGCTGCTCAACTCGAAGTCGAGCCTCTTCCCGCAGGGTCTCGCCAATTCCAGTGGCGTGGTGGGGAAGTACATCACGGATTCACTGGGGACCGACGTCGCCGGTCTGGTCCCCTCTCTGATGGACGGTGTCCCCCACAACGAGGACGGCACCGGCGGCGCCCACATCTACGTCCCGTGGTGGCTGTATGGAAAGCAACTCGATTTCCCCCGTGGATACCACATCGAGATCTGGGGCGGCCGGCGCATGCCGGGGTTCGGCTTCGGCGGCGGTATTCAGGGCTACAACGGCAAGTTTCCGGATCAGGCCGGCAGCTTGCGCGAGCTGGGCGGCGGTGGCTACGGCGCGCAGCTCAAAGACGATTACCGGCGCTTCTACGGGTCGGTCGTCGGCTTCGCCGGGCGCGGCGAGATGATCGCGCGGGAAGACAACTACATGGAGATCGATTCGAGACGGGTGGATCAATGGGGCATTCCGGTGCCGCGGTTCCACGTCACCTGGAGCGACCACGAGTACAACCAGGTGAAACACATGCAGGAGACCTTCCGCGAGATCGTCGATGCCATGGGCGGAACGCCGCTTTCGCCGATGCCGACGAAGGAAGATGGGTACGATATCTCCACGCCTGGATCCATCATCCACGAGACGGGCGGCACCCGCATGGGCGACGATCCCAAAACCTCGGCGCTGAACCGGTACTGCCAGGCGCACGAGGTAAAGAATCTCTTCGTGGCGGATGGCGGGCCGTTCGTATCCCAGGCCCATAAGAATCCGACGTGGACGATTCTGGCGCTCTCCATGCGAACGTCGGAGTACCTCGCCGACCAGATGAAAAAGCGGAACATCTAAACTGCGCGCTCGGGACAACCGAGTAGCCCAATAGAAGTAGCATAATCATGGCTCAAATCAGCAGGCGTGAATCGTTGAAGATGATGGCGCTCGCACCGCTTGCCTCGGGTTTCTCCTGGGCTGGGAGCGACGTCGATACGGCCCACCGAAAAGCGGCGGCGGCCATCGCGCAGGGAGGCCCCTTCAAGCCATCGTTCTTCACGGATCACGAATTCCAGACGGTACGCGTGCTCGCGGACATCGTGATCCCGAAGGACGAGCGCTCCGGCAGCGCCACGGACGTGGGCGTCCCCGAGTTCATGGATTTCATGATGCTCGACCAGGACTGGAGGCAAACCGGCATGCGCGGAGGGCTGGCCTGGCTCGATGCCATATCCATCAAGCGGTATGGCAAAACGTTCGTCGATGCCACCGAAGCCGAGCGCATTTCGATCGTGGACGACATCGCATACCCTGAACATGCGTCGCCGGATGTAAGCCAGGGCGTCGCCTTCTTCAACAGTTTCCGCGACCTGACGGCTACCGGGTTCTGGACGAGCCGGGAAGGTATAGACGACATTCAGTACCTCGGAAACACCGTCGTTCCGGAGTGGACCGGTTGCCCGGAAGAGGCCCTGAAAAAGATCGGAGTCGAAAACGTCACCTTGCGCGGGTAAGGAGGTCTGCGCGTAGCATGACGTGCGGGCGTTGAACCTGCCCCTGATCTGCCCGTAGATGCCTCGACGGTCGTGCGGCTCGGCTGCACGACCGTCGAGGTATTTTCGTTCACGTCGGGCAGGAGGATAACATGGGCCGTAACGTCATTCTTCTCATTATCGTGCTGGCCTTCTCGCGTTGTGCAACGCAGGAGCAGCCGACAGAGACGGCGGGTGGCCGTGATACCCTCGGCGCAGCCGCAGCGAGGCCAGGAGCCCCGGTGGACGAAGGGGTGACGGCAGACCTGCCTGCGACGAAGCAGGATACGATCCTGCTTGAGGGCATGCCCGAGCCTGTGCAGCTCCAACTCTTCCGAACGCCGGATAGCTTTGCCCTTCCGTTCTATACCTACCACCCGAGCGATATGGTAGGGCAGCTTATCGACGCTGGTGTAGGAAACACGGTCCGGTTCACCGCCAACTTCGGCGGGCGGTTGACGGACAACGCCACGCTGGAAATCTACGTATACCCCCTGGGGCGGTCCCGAGAAGATGCGCACGCGGAGATGGCGTCGCTCGCAAGGGATCACCAGAGCAGCAGGGCGGAAGAACACAGGTACCCCTGGTCCTTGGAAGAATATGCCTTTCAAAGCCCGGAACTGGTAGGCCGCTATGCTCTGGGCCTGCACGAAGAACGCTACTTTCGTATACACGTCGCCTATCCACCTGAATTCGGCGACGGCTTCCCGCCCCGAGCAGCCGTCATTCTTGATCAGTGGCACTGGGTGGATGACGGAGCGAAGCTGGGAAGCTAAGCATCTGGAACGCTACTGCATATCAAGGACTTAGCCGGGAAAGACGGATAAGTAGAACGCAACACATGTAATCCTCCGGGAAAGCATGACGACGTTCCTAATCCGACCGGTGCATGAGAAGTTTTACGTCGCTAGAATTGATATCCGCCACGTGGGGTCCGGCCTTCGTGGAGCGGGACGACATCGCGCTCCTGTGCATCATGGTGCACCCACCAGGGAAAGCTGGACGGCGTGGCATCTTCGTTGCTGGCTGCTTCGGCCGCGGGCGATGAGGTAATGCGGGGTTTCCCCAAATCACGAGCGGTGGGATTATGAAGCGACAGACTAACCCTGAGCAATACGAACTCCTCATGCAAATGAGTGATGAGGATCTGATGACGCAATTCCAGGCAGGCACGATCGATGCATTCGACATTCTGGTGAGCCGCCACAAAGATCCTCTCACGAATTTTATGTATCGATACCTGGGCGACATGGAGACCTGCGAAGACTTGCTGCAGGAGACTTTCCTGCGCGTCTATCGCAATCGTTACTCCTATCAACGCATTGCTAAATACACTACGTGGGTCTACACCATTGCCCGCAATCTCGCCCTGTCGGAATATCGCAAGCGGAAGTCTCGCCAGATGTACTCGCTCCAGTCGATGACACG
>DASSAV010000302.1:0-2468 GCA_035699265.1 Rhodothermales bacterium | reverse complement strand
CTCGTTTTCGTCCTCCGCTACTACCTGTATTCGCTCGTCTACAGCGAGGTACACTTCACACTGAAGGACACCGTGTGGATGGTGGTCGGGTGGTGGATGTGGATCCTCATAGCTCCCATCGTGCTGTACCTGGCGCGGCGTTTTCCACTGGAACGGGGCGTCTGGGCGCGCAACCTGGGTCTGCACGTCGCGGGCTGGCTCTTGGTCACCACGCTGGACGTGAGCGCGTTTACGCTGATAAAAATGGGCGTTGCGGCCTGGACGGGGGCCGAGGGGGCCGCCTGGCCGACCATATTCAAAGAGGCCTTCGCCAGCACGCTGTCCATCGACTTGCTGGTTTACGGCACCATCGTCGCGGTGGTACACGCAGTGGACTACCGCCGTCGCTACGTGGAGCATAAGATCGCGGCGTCCCAGTTGGAGATGCAACTCGCCCGTGCCCGCTATCAGGCACTCAAGATGCAGCTTCAGCCGCATTTTCTCTTCAACACGCTGAATACGATCTCTGCGCTGATGGACGAGGACGTGCAGGCATCGCGCCGTGTGCTTACGCTGCTGAGCGATCTGCTCCGGATGACGCTGCACGCCGGCGAAGTGCACGAAGTGCCGCTCCAGCGCGAGGCGGCCTTCATCGAACGTTACCTCGAAATCCAGCGGGCGCGTTTCCACAACTCCCTGGAAACGGAGATCGACATCGATCCGGACGTCTGTGCGGCCCGCGTGCCGAGCCTTATCCTGCAGCCGCTGGTCGAGAATGCGTTCAAGCACGGGATGGCCCCGCTGGGTGTGGTCAGCCACGTGACGGTGCGCGGCTACCGCGAACAGGACGACCTCGTGCTCGAAGTGGTCGACAATGGGCCCGGGCTTCCCCGGAAAGGCGCTTTTCCCATCATCCGCAAAGGGATCGGGCTGCGGAATACGGAGGAGCGCCTGCAACGGCTCTACGGGATTCCCGATCCGCTCTGCATCGAAGAGGTCGCCGAGGGGAGCGGCGTCCGGGCAACGATCCGCATCCCCTTCGAGACGGACCCCGCCAGAATGGAGGAGGCTGTCCCGGCGTAGAACGGAGCGACATGGAAGTAGGAAATGTGGCGGGTGGTGTAACCGCATGCACCATTTCTCCGTAGTTCCGAGCAGGCAGCACCCCTCCCCCACCGCACCCTCTTCGCACGCACCACCTTCATCCAGGGCTCGCAGCATACCAGGGACGGTCACATGGAAAAGATACGGACACTCATCGTGGACGACGAGGAGCCCGCGCGTGCGCGCCTCCGCCGCTTGCTTCGCCGCGAGGAAGACGTGGAGGTGATCGGCGCGTGCGCGGACGGCGTCGAGGCCGCCGAACGCATCGAGGCACAGGCCCCGCTGCTCGTCTTCCTGGACGTTCAGATGCGCGAGATGGGCGGGCTTCAACTCATCGAGCGCCTTCCTGATGCCCGGCGGCCGTTCATCATCCTCGTCACCGCCTACGACCAGTATGCCCTCGATGCTTTTCAGGTGGACGTGGTCGATTACCTCCTCAAGCCGTACAGCGACGAGCGCTTCGGGATTGCCCTGGGACGGGCGAAGGAGCGCATCCGGCAACTGCAGATCAGCCAGTATTCGGACCAACTGCTCTCTCTGTTGCAGGACGTGAACGGCAGGACTCCGGCGCGCGCCGAGGATACCCGCACGGCTGAGCGCACCAACCGGCTCGTGGTGAAGTCGGGCAGCCACCTCCTCTTCCTCGATCCGAAGCAGGTGGACTGGATCGAGGCGGAGGGCGTATACCTGAAGCTCCACATCGACAAGAAGTCGTACCTGCTCCGGGAGAGCCTCAACAGCTTCGAAGGTCGGCTCGACCCCAATCAATTCATCCGCATCCACCGGTCCACGATCGTCAACATGGACCGGATTCGGGAGGTCGTGCCGCATGCCAACGGGGGCTCGGTCGTGATGCTGCACGACGGCCGAGAGCTCCGGATGAGCCGCACCCACCGCGACCGCCTCTCGATGCTCCTGGGGTAGGACGGAGCGTGTTCACGTGTTGGCGGGCTGAAAACTCGGATACCGTAGCCGCAGGTCTTATACCAAATCCGGCTATACCCTTTAACTACGGCTGTCACTGCGAGGGGCCTGCGACGAAGCAATCTCCTGGCAAGGAGCAATTCCTGTGGAGATTGCTTCGCAGGCTCGCAATGACAGCTTCCTTTAACACTTCTACCGGACTTGGTATTACTCGGATACCGTTACCCGTTCTGTAAAACTCTTGTGCAAAGCTGGGAGACTGTTTGGAAAGAGCGAAGCGCGTTCAACTCCTCCCTCCGAGGGAGGTGGCCCGCCAGGGCCGGAGGGTGTTGCCTTCCCATACGCTGGCGATCCCTGGGTGACTATGCACAATCGTTTCCGAGAACTGGTAGTAGCCGCAGGTCTTTAGCCTGCGTGCTTTAGCATCAGATCGCCGGTAAGGTGATGCACGGCCAGAATGG
>DASSAV010000301.1:0-2512 GCA_035699265.1 Rhodothermales bacterium | reverse complement strand
CTGCTGATCTTCAGGCGAAAGACCTCGCTGATGCCTGAAAGCTCCTGACCCAGCGCTCCGAGGAGGCATCCGAGGTTGCCTTGCGCGATGTATGTATCTCGGACTCCCTCAAAGAAAGCGCGCACGCGATCCAGCGGAGCGTTGTTGCGGTCCAGGAGGGCTGCGTCGAGGTGGGCGTGGACCTCGACCATGTACAGGTCTACCACCTGGAGCGCGAAATCCTCCTTGCTCTTGAAATGGTGATAGAACGATCCTCGGGGAATACCGGTGGCACTGAGCAGGTCCTGGATTCCCAGGTCGTTGTACCCTCGCTCCAGCAGCATACCCAGCCCTGTTTCCAGGAGAAGTTGCCTTGTCGTGTTGCTCATATTGAAATAGACCGGTCGGTCTAGTGTTGGCGACTAATGTAAAGTGGGCGGTGTGTGATGTCAATCCTGAAGCCCATTTTTTTGTAAGCGCCCGTATAGGTGCTTGGATGATAGGCACTGGCAATGGATAGAGGAGGGCGAGCACCTGCGACCATTCGCGGCAGTGCTCCTCGTAATGGCGCCTACCTAAGATGTGGTCAGGCGTTGTAGCTGCGAGAGGTCACGTCTCCACCCCGGCCCGTCCAGTTCGTGTGGAAGAACTCCCCGCGCGGGCGGTCTACCCGCTCGTAGGTATGGGCGCCGAAATAGTCGCGCTGCGCCTGGAGCAGGTTGGCCGGGAGGCGTTCCGAGCGGTAGCCGTCGTAAAACGCCAGCGCCGAGGAAAACGCTGGCACCGGAATGCCGGTGCGTACGGCCTCGGCAACGGCATGGCGCCAGCCCTCCTGGTTCCGGTCGATCTCCTGCTTGAAGAAGTCATCCAGCAGCAGGTTGTCCAGGTTCGGGTTGCGGGCAAAGGCATCCCGGATGTTGCCCAGGAACCGGCTGCGGATGATGCACCCGCCGCGCCACATCAGCGCGATGCCACCGTAGTTCAAGCTCCACCCGTGCGCTTTTGCGGCCTCCCGCATTAGCATGTAGCCCTGCGCGTAACTGACGATCTTGGAAGCGTAGAGCGCCTGGCTGACCTGGTGTACGAACGCCTTGCGGTCGCCCGCGAACCGGGTGGACGGACCCGAAAGCTGCCTGCTCGCCCGCACCCGCTCCTCCTTGAGCGCCGACAGCATTCGGCTGAAGACCGCCTCAGAGATGAGCGTGACCGGCACGCCGAGTTCCAGAGACGACTCCACGGTCCACTTGCCCGTCCCTTTCTGCCCCGCCGCGTCCAGGATGTTCTCGACGAGCGGCGTGCCGTCCTCGTCGCGGACGGCCATGATGTCCCGCGTGATCTCGATCAGATAGCTGTCGAGCGGCCCCCGATTCCATTCGGCAAAGGCGTCGTGCATCTTGTCCTGGTTCATGCCGAGGCCGTCCCGCATCAGGTTGTACGCCTCGCAGATGAGCTGCATGTCGCCGTACTCGATGCCGTTGTGCACCATCTTGACGTAGTGCCCCGCGCCGCCCTCGCCCACCCAGTCGCAGCAGGGCTCACCGTTGTCGACCTTGGCGGCGATGTCCTGAAAGATGGGCTTCACGTGCGGCCACGCTTCGGGGGAGCCGCCCGGCATGATGGAAGGGCCGTTCCGCGCCCCCTCTTCGCCGCCCGATACGCCCGTGCCGACGTATAGCAGTCCGCGCGCTTCCACTTCCTTCCGCCGCCGCTCGGTGTCCGTAAAGAGGCTGTTGCCCCCGTCGATGATGATGTCGCCGGGTTCCAGCAAGGGAAGAAGCTGCTGGATCACCGCATCCACCGCCGCGCCTGCCTTGACCAGCATCATCACCCGCCGCGGCCGCTTCAGAAGCGAGGTCAACTCCTCCAGCGACTTGGTCCCGATGATCTTCGTCCCGTCGGCCGGGCCCTCCAGGAATTCGTCCGTGACCGAGGGGGTCCGGTTGTACACGGCCACCGTGTAGCCGTGGTCGTTCATGTTGAGGACCAGGTTCTGGCCCATCACGGCGAGCCCGATAAGAGCGATGTCAGCAGTCGGTTCCGGCATAGCATGCGAATGTGGAATGAAAGGCGCAGGAAGATACGCAACGTCGTGCCGGTGGATGTGTGAAGGGACGCGCAAGACCGAATCCGGCGATCTGGGATCTTTCGAGGTTTTGCGCAAAGCCAGCGCAAACGTCACAATTGCCTGTGGCCTCTAGGGTGCGTATTACGTATCATTCTTGCTACAATACGTCCGCTGCCTGTGTGGACGTTCAAAGCATGCCCGTGCGGCCTCACCCTCAACCGGCACCCCGTGCCCGCACCAGCCATGAGTATACCATCACAGGAGCCACCCACGAAACTTCTGCAGAGTGACTCGCTCGCCTTTGCGGAAGAGTTCGCCAGATGCCAGGACGCGCACCGCGCCCTCATGCAGGCGCTCTACGACAATGAAGTGGACGACGAGATGTTCAGGGAGCTCTGCTTGAAGCAGCGAGACGACCTGATCCGCCTCAAGCGCATGAAACTCGATCTCAAGCAAAAACGCTCGAGC
>DASSAV010000300.1:0-8159 GCA_035699265.1 Rhodothermales bacterium | reverse complement strand
GAGTTCGTAGTCACCTCGGCTCCTAGTCTCACTCGAGAAAAGGTAGAGCGCACACCTGAAACATAGCAGCCGCCACAAGCGGGGCAACGACATGACCCTCACAGAAAAAATCCTGGCGAAGCATGCCGGAGGACGGGCGCGGATCACGCCCGGTGAGAATATCTGGATCACGGTCGACATCCTGATGACGCACGACGTGTGCGGGCCGGGCACCTTCGGCGTGTTCAAGAAGGAGTTCGGCCCGAACGCGAAGGTCTGGGACCGCGAGAAGATCGTGCTGATCCCCGACCACTACATCTTTACCGCAGACACACACGCCAACCGCAACGTCCAGATCCTGCGCGAATTTGCGAAGGAGCAAGACCTGCCGCATTACTACGACGTCGGCACGGACCGGTATAAGGGCGTCTGCCACATCGCGCTGGCCGAGGAAGGCTTCAACCTCCCCGGCAGCGTGCTGATCGGCACGGACAGCCATACCTGCACGTCGGGTGCTTTCGGCATGTTCTCGACGGGTGTGGGCAACACGGACGCCGCCTTCATCATGGGCACCGGCAAGATCTGGGTGAAGGTGCCGGAATCCATGCGGTTCGTCTTCGAGGGCGACCTCCCGCCGTACCTCATGGCGAAGGATCTCATCCTCGCCGTCATCGGCGACATCGGCGTGGACGGGGCGACCTATCGTGCCATGGAGTTCGACGGACCGGCTGTGTACGACCTTTCCATGCAGGAACGAATGACGCTCTGCAACATGGCCATCGAGGCCGGCGGCAAGAACGGCATCATCGCGGCGGACGAAAAGACGTTCGAGTACGTCCGCGCCCGCACGGACCGCCCGTTCGAGCCGGCATACCGGGACGAGGATGCACGCTACTTCGGCGAGTGGCGGTACGACGTTTCCAAGATGGATCCTATCGTGGCGAAGCCGCACAGCCCGGACAATAAGTCTACGGTACGGGAGGTCGCCGGCACGAAGCTGGACCGTGCCTACATCGGAAGCTGTACGGGCGGCAAGCTGGAGGACTTCCAGGCGGCGGCGCGCATCCTGAAAGGGGAGGAGGTTAAAGTCGACACCTTCATCGTTCCCGCAACGACGGAGGTTGCCCGAGACCTGCACACCACGTACCACGAGGGCCAGTCGCTCTACGACATCTTCGTGAATGCCGGGTGCAAGCTGGGGCAGTCGAGTTGTGCCGCCTGCCTGGGTGGTCCGATCGACACGTTCGGGCGAACCCTCGCGGCAGAGGTCGTGATCTCCACGACCAACCGCAACTTCCCCGGACGCATGGGCTCGAAGCAGTCGGCGGTGTACCTGGCGTCGCCGCTTACCGTGGCGGCCTCCGCAGTGCACGGTGTCATCACCGACCCACGAGAAGTAATGGTTTAAAGTACCAGGATGAAGGTCCGAAGATAAGAACCTTCAACTTTCAACCTGTAACCTGCAACAGATATGAAGCCAATCATCCGTGGCCTCGCCTACGTGGTGGGGGACGACATCGATACGGACCAGATCATTCCGGCGGCGCACCTCGTGTATAGTCTGACGGTTCCGGACGAGCGGAGGCTCTACGGGCGCTATGCGATGAGCGGTATACCCGTTGAAAACCAGGGCCTCCCGGCCGGGCATAAGCCGTTCACCGAGCCGGACCAGTACGAGAGTATTTATACCATCGTCGTCGCCGGTAAGAACTTCGGATGTGGCTCGTCGCGCGAACACGCTCCCTTCGCCATGCAGGAAGCGGGCTGTGAGGCGGTTGTGGCTGAGAGCTTCGCCCGCATCTTCTACCGCAACGCTGTAGACGGCGGCTTCGTCGCCCCGTTCGAAGGCATGGAGCGGCTGATAGAGAAGATCCGCACGGGCGATGAACTGGAACTGGACACGACGAGCGGCACGCTCACGAACAAGACGACGGGCGAGACCCATCTGCTACACCCCCTCGGCGACGTAGCCGACATCCTGAAGGCCGGCAACGTCTTCGAATACGCCCGCCAGACCGGAATGATAAGTACGTAGCGCCGATGTGTTCAGGTGTTCACGCATCGGGTCCTCCTGATCGCACGTGAACACTCGAACACTGACACACCTGAACACGCTAGACACCGGACCGACCATGCAGCCGCCACAGATCGAGCTTTTCGACACGACGCTCCGCGATGGAACGCAGGGTGAGTATGTCACGCTCACCGCGGAGGACAAACTGCGCATTGCGCAGCGGCTGGACCGGTTCGGTATCCACATTATCGAGGGTGGCTGGCCCGGCTCCAATCCTAAAGACCAGGAGTTCTTCCTGCGGGCAAAGGACGTCGAGTGGACGCACGCCCGTATTTGCGCCTTCGGCTCCACTCGCCGCACCGGATTGCTACCGGAAACGGATCCCAACCTCGCAGCGATGCTGGCCGCAGCCACGCCGGTCGTCTCCCTGTTCGGGAAAAGCTGGACGCTGCACGCTCAGGTGGCGCTCGGCGTTTCGCTGCAGGAGAACCTGGATCTGATTTCGTCCTCCGTCGCGTTCCTGAAGGCGCACGACCGGCACGTCGTGTACGACGCCGAGCACTTCTTCGACGGGTATGCGGCAGATAGTGCTTATGCGTTGGAGACACTCCGTGCTGCCGCCGAGGCTGGTGCGGACGTGCTGGTGCTCTGTGACACGAACGGCGGAACGCTGCCGGACCAGGTCTACAAAATCGTGCAGGAGGTTTCCCGCGCGTTCGACACACCCCTCGGCATTCACGCCCATAACGACGCGGCCTGCGCGGCCGCAAACACGCTTATGGCGGTGCAAGGCGGCGCCCGCCACGTACAGGGGACCATCAACGGCATCGGGGAGCGATGCGGGAACGTAGACCTTTGTTCCGTCATCCCCAGCCTGCAATTGAAGATGGGCTATCGCTGTGTGAGCGACGAGCAACTGGAGATGCTTACGTCGCTTTCCCAGTTCGTGAATGAGGTGGCAAATCTCAACCCGGTGGACCGCTCGCCGTTCGTGGGGCGCAGTGCCTTCGCGCACAAGGGCGGCATTCACGTTTCGGCGGTCATGAAGGATGCGGTAACTTACGAGCATGTGGCACCCGAACTGGTGGGCAATCGGCGACGGGTGCTGGTATCGGACCTCTCCGGCCAGAGCAACGTCCGCTACAAGGCGGAGGAGCTAGGACTTGGCCTATCCGATCGACAGGACGCTCGAAAGGTCGCCGAGCGCATCAAAGAACTGGAACACCTCGGTTACGAGTTTGAGGGCGCTGAGGCGAGCTTCGAACTGCTTGTCCGTAGCATGCAAGGCGAGCAAGCGCAGTTTTTCACGTTGGACCGGCTCCGCGTGCGCACCGAGATGAACACGGAAGGGATGGAGCATTCGGAAGCCACGCTCGCCATACGGGTCAACGACTCGCGTGAGCTCGTGGCGGCGGAAGGCGCCGGACCCGTAGACGCCCTCTCGCGCGGGCTGCGCAAGGTGCTCGTCGGCTTCTACCCCGACCTCGAGTCCGTAAGGCTCACCGATTACAAGGTACGTGTCTTGAATCCTGGCGCAGGTACAGCGGCCGTTGTGCGTGTGCTCGTGCAGCACAGCGACGGGGTTAGAAGCTGGAATACCGTCGGCGTCTCCGAGAACATCCTGGAGGCGAGCTGGCAGGCGCTGGCGGATGGCATCCGCTACCACCTGTTGCATGTGCTCCCGATTCAATCGGATGGCCTGCCTGGCCCTGCCGGGGCCCTGCCGCGAACTACGTCGTCCTCGTTCCCGGCGACGGCCTGATCGCACTGGTTGTTTTTAGATCGGGGTCAGCGTTATCGGGGAGAGGAACGTACGCTGTAAACACTGACCGATAGTCAATTTATGCCTGCCTGTTCGCATATATGAATTCAGACAACACCCTACACCCACCAGCGCATCGGGAGGTGTTCCATGTACAATTCTAATTCACCAGATGGCCTATACGACCTATCTCGCGAGAGCGATGCGTGTGGCGTCGGTTTCATCTGTCACGTCAGCGGAGAGCCTACGCACGACATCGTCCGGAAGGGGTTGGAAATCCTGGCAAATCTGGAACACCGCGGGGCCTGTGGCTGCGACGCGCGAACGGGGGACGGCGCCGGTATCCTGATCCAGGTTCCGGATGCGCTGCTTCGGCGGAAGGCTGAGGAGAATGGGTTTAGCTTGCCGCCTCGGGGTGAGTACGGCGTCGGGATGCTGTTTCTGCCTTCGGATCCAGAGCAGCGCCGCGTCTGCATGGAACTGGTAAACGCTGCCATCCGTGCGGAAAAGCAGGAACTGCTCGGCTGGCGTGAGGTGCCGACGAACGACGCACACCTCGGCGACGCCGCGAAAGAAAGAGAACCCGCCATCTGGCAAGTCTTCGTCGGGCGCGGAACGGAGATCGCCGATGGAGATGCGTTTGAGCGTAAGCTATACGTTATCCGTAAGATCGTCGAGAAGCAAATGCGGGGGAGCGGTCTTCCGCAGGAAGACTATTTCTACGTATGCAGCCTGTCCGCCCGGACGATCATCTACAAGGGCATGCTCACGACGGACCAGCTGCCCGAGTACTTCGGCGCCGATCTCGGGGACCCGCTCATCGCAAGTGCGCTCGCCATTGTGCACTCGCGCTTCAGCACGAACACCTTCCCCATGTGGCGGCTGGCGCACCCGTTTCGGTTCCTGGCGCACAACGGCGAGATCAATACACTTCGCGGCAACGTCAACTGGATGAACACGCGGCAGGCCCTGTTCGAATCGCCGCTCTTCGGTGAGGACATGGCGAAACTGCTCCCGATCCTTACGGAAGGGGACAGTGACTCAGCCACGCTCGACAATGCGCTCGAACTGCTGTACTTCACGGGACGCTCCCTGCCGCACGCAGTCATGATGCTCATCCCGGAGGCATGGGAAGGACACGAAGAGATGCCCGCGCAGAAGAGGGCCTTTTATGAGTACCACGCCTGCCTCATGGAGCCATGGGACGGACCCGCCACTATCCCCTTCACCGACGGCCGTTATATCGGCGCCGTGCTTGACCGCAACGGACTCCGCCCCTCCCGCTATACGGTGACGCGCGACGGCCTGGTCGTTCTCGCTTCCGAAACCGGCGTATTGGACATCGATCCCTCCGACATCATCGAGAAGGGTCGCCTTCAGCCGGGGCGCATGTTCCTGGTCGACCTTAAAGAGCACCGTATCGTCAGCGACGAGGAGATCAAGGATCAGGTGAGCCGGCGCCAGCCGTACGCACAGTGGGTACAGGAGAACATGCTCGAACTTGAAGATTTACCTGAGCACGGCACTCCCGCTCCTTTCGATGAGGATGAGCGCACTACCCAGCAGCGGCTGTTCGGGTACACGCTGGAAGATCTCCGCATCCTCATGCCTCCGATGGGAGATGCGGGTAAGGAGGCACTCGGCTCCATGGGCGACGACACGCCGTTGGCTGTGCTATCCGACAGACCCCGGCTCGTCTACGACTACATTCGCCAGCTCTTCGCGCAGGTCACCAACCCGCCGCTCGACGCTATACGCGAGGAATTGGTGACCTCGCTCTTCAGCATCATCGGAGGCGAGGGCGACCTGTTCGAGGAATCTCCGCAGCATTGCCGCCAGTTGCGGCTGGATGGGCCGATCCTCACCGATGATGAGCTCGCACGGATCAAGTACAATGATCTGGACGAGCTTCGGGCAAAGTCCTTACCCATGCTGTTCGAAGTGGAGTTGGGGCCGCAGGGCCTCGATATGGCACTCCACGCGCTCTGTGAAGCGGCCTCGGAAGCCATCGACGAAGGCTATCACATCCTCATTCTCTCCGACCGGGGCGCCGGGGTCGAGCAGGCACCCATCCCCGCGCTCCTCGCTACGGCCGCCGTCCACCATCACCTGATCCGCCTCGGCAAGCGGACGCGCTGCGGCCTCGTCATTGAGAGCGCAGAGCCCCGCGAAGTACATCACTTCGCCTGCCTGATCGGCTATGGTGCGAGTGCCGTCAATCCATACCTGGCGTTGGAAACCATCGTGCAGGCAGTCAGGCAGGAGAAGGGTAAGGCAGAGGATAAGAAGGTCGTAAAGAGCTACCGCAAGGCGCTCCACACGGGCATCCTGAAAGTGATGTCGAAGATGGGTGTCTCGACGCTCTCCAGCTACCAGGGCGCGCAGATCTTCGAGGCAATCGGCCTCAGCCGCTCGGTGATCGATCCCTACTTTACCGGCACAGCGTCCCGCATCGGCGGGGTCGGCCTGGACGTCATCGCAAAAGAGGTACTGGCCCGCCACGAGGCCGCCTATCCACAGGTGGAGCCGAGCTACGGCCTGGAACTCAGCCCGGGTGGGCGTTATCAGTGGCGGCGGGGTGGCGAGCACCACCTGTTCAATCCGCTCAGCATCGCCAAGCTGCAACACTCCGTCCGCCAGGGCGATCCGAAGACCTTCTCCGAGTTTTCCACCCTCATCAACGACCAGAGCCGTACTCTGGGCACGCTGCGCGGATTGCTGGAATTCGACGTCGATCCGTCCAGGTCCATTCCCCTGGATGAGGTGGAGCCGTGGACGGAGATCGTCAAGCGCTTCAAGACCGGTGCCATGTCCTACGGCTCCATCAGCAGTGAGGCGCACGAGGCCCTTGCCATTGCCATGAACAAGCTGGGGGGGCGGAGCAACACGGGCGAGGGTGGGGAGGACCCGTCCCGCTACGAGCGCGGCAACCCCCGCCGTAGCCGAATCAAACAGGTGGCTTCCGGCCGCTTCGGCGTTACCATTGGCTACCTGGTGAGTGCCGACGAGATCCAGATCAAGATGGCGCAGGGGGCAAAGCCGGGTGAAGGCGGCCAGCTTCCCGGCGAAAAGGTTTATCCGTGGATCGCCCGGACACGACACTCCACGCCGTACGTCGGGCTCATCTCGCCGCCTCCGCACCACGACATATACTCCATCGAGGATCTGGCGCAGCTCATTCACGACCTGAAGAACGCCAACACCGGCGCGCGGATCAGTGTCAAGCTGGTGTCGGAGGTGGGCGTCGGCACGGTCGCCGCTGGGGTCGCGAAGGGCAAGGCGGACGTCGTCCTCATCAGCGGCCACGACGGTGGCACGGGCGCCTCGCCCCAGACCTCCATCGCGCACGCCGGCCTCCCCTGGGAACTCGGCCTGGCTGAAACGCACCAGACGCTCGTCAGAAACGGCCTCCGCAGCCGCATCAAGGTGGAGTGCGATGGTCAACTCAAGACTGGCCGCGACGTGGCCGTAGCTGCTTTGCTCGGCGCGGAGGAATTCGGTTTCGCCACCGCTCCGCTCGTGGCGATGGGCTGTATCATGATGCGCAAGTGTCACTTGAACACCTGCCCGGTCGGCATTGCCACACAGGATCCCGAGTTGCGGAAGAAGTTTACAGGCAGCCCCGAGCACGTCGTCAACTATCTTTACTTCATCGCTGAGGAGCTGCGCCAGATCATGGCCGACCTGGGCTTCCGGACGATCGAGGAGATGGTGGGGCGCCCGGAGCGCCTCAAGGTGCGTGAGGGCCTCTCCCACTGGAAGGCCCGGCACCTCGACCTCTCGCCGCTCCTGCGGAAGGCCGAAACGCCCGGCTACCTGGCAGGCTTCAGCACCTACACGCAGGACCACGGCATAGAAAACGCGCTCGACAACCGCCTCATTGAGCAGGCTGCACCGGCTCTCGAGTCGGGACAGCGTGTCGTGCTGGACGTGGTTATCAGCAACACCAACCGCACACTCGGGACGATGCTCAGTGCGGAGGTCGCGCGCAGGTTCGGCGAATCCGGCCTGCCCGACGATACCATCGTGCTGAACTGCAAGGGCTCGGCGGGGCAGAGCTTCATGGCGTTCGGTGCGCCTGGTATTACCGTTCGGGTGGAAGGCGATGCCAACGACTACTTTGGCAAGGGACTCTCCGGCAGCCGCCTGATCCTGTACCCGCCCATGAGCGCGGCCTTCGATGCCGAAGATAACATCATCGTCGGCAATGTGGCGATGTACGGGGCCACGAGCGGTGAGGTCTACGTCCGGGGGCATGCGGGCGAACGCTTCTGCGTGCGAAACAGCGGCGTACATGCCGTCGTGGAGGGGGTGGGGGACCACGCCTGCGAATACATGACGGGCGGCCGGGTCGTCGTGCTGGGCACGACGGGCCGCAACTTTGCCGCCGGAATGAGCGGCGGC
>DASSAV010000299.1:0-15446 GCA_035699265.1 Rhodothermales bacterium | reverse complement strand
GAGCTCATGAACTACGTCGAGCGGGATCTGACGGACATCGGTGTGTAAACAATGCCGTCACTGCATAGAGGAGGCCGGGCGCTGTGCCCGGCCTCCTTTTTTATTCAGATGCATTTGTCAGCGGGTCCCGTATAGGGTTGGCACAGCGTTGGTTCTTCTGCTCGTGCATACGGCAAATGGGCCTGATGGCCACGAGAAGCGGCAATGGCGGGTAGAGATTACACGCGCACCGGCAGTTTCTTTCCGAAAGGATGCCAGGCCTGTCCCCGGATTCGGTACGAATTGACCTTGATTACGAGTTCGCCACATAAGACCGCAATGCCGAGACGCGCGCGTGTAAGAAGGTGCTTAAGGTTGCGATTTCGGAGTCGATGCTTGCACATGTAAATAGGGCGGTCGTTCTCCGCCTGTTTCGAAGTTACCCTTGAATCATCGTTAGGATCAATTGTGGATACGGCTCTAAGCGAAGTTCTGGCGCGGCACTCGAACGGGGCAACAACCGCCCGGTCGTCGGGAACTGTCCCGCCTTTACCGAAAATCGTAAGCACGATCATCGAGTCGGCCCCCCCCTCCATGCAGGGCGAGGACCGCATCCGGTTCCTGGCCGACCAGGTGGACGCCCTGCTCGATAAAGACCGGACCCAACTCCGCCAGCACGTCGAGTTGTTCATAAAGCACATGCTCGACGTGAACGCGAGCGACATCGATCTGGGCGGCCCCGCGGCGAACGGCCTCGTCTGGTACCGCGTCAGCGGCGACAAGACGCCCCACCGGGACATGGGTGAGTACAAGATCGACGAGACGGACGTGCTCCTGCTCAACTTGCTCAACCGCAACCAGATGGAGGTGCTCTACCAGGAGTTCTCCATCGACTTCTCCTTTCAGCTCGGGGTGGAAGGCCGCGACGGCCGCAGGCGCCGGTTCCGGGCCACGATGTACTTCGACTTCGATCACCTCGGGTTGAACATGCGCTCCATCACGGATGAGGTTCGCTCGGTAAAGGGCCTGGGCTTCCACCCGCTGATCGAACGGGGCCTCATGTTCGAGTACGAGCGCGACGGGCTTACGCTCGTTACCGGTGTTACAGGCTCCGGCAAGAGTTCCACGCTGGACGCCATCATCGACGCGAACAATATGATGTCGGCCGCGCACATCGTGGTGATCGGTAAGCCGATTGAATACATGCATATGTCCAAGAAATGCATTGTGCGCCACCGCGAAGTCGGCAAGGACGTTCGCTCCTTCAAGGACGGTACGGTGCAGTGCCTGCGCCAGGACCCCGATATCATAGTCATCGGCGAGCTGCGCGACCCCGAAACGATCTCGGCAGCCCTCGAAATCACCGACTCCGGGCACAAGGTGTTCTCCACGCTGCATACCAGTTCAGCCGTAGAAAGCATCGAGCGCATGCTGGGTGAATACCCGCCCGACGAGCAGGAGCGCGTCCGAAACCGCCTGGCAGACGTGCTCCGGTGTGTAGTGTCCCAGAAGCTGGCTCCGAAGGTCGGAGGAGGGCGCGTCCTGTGCAAAGAGGTGCTCTGGATGACGTCATCCGCGAAGGCTGCCATCAAGAATAACAACGCGGGTGAAATCTACCAGATGATGTGGGAAGGTGGGCAGTCCGGACAAACCACGATGGAGCAGGATCTGTTTCGCCTGCTCCGACAGGGCCTGATCACCCCGGAGACCGCGATGAGCTTTGCCAATAACAAGCGCCGCATGCAGCAGATAATGGCGTAACAGTCGGTGGTCCGTTATTGGTGGTCAATTGGGGGTTCCACCTCTGACTGGCTGCAACCCGGAATCCAATACGACTGACAACGAACAACGGACAAAGAACACCTTCCGATATGAAACCTGCAAAGACTGGCGAGCCCGTACTGGGCGTAATGGTTACGAGCCGCATGCTGCACGCGGTGCTGGTCCGCGCCGAGGCGAATGGCCCCGTCGTAGTCCAACGCTTCGTGCGGCACCGGAATTCGCGGCAGGGGATGGCAGCAGCCACCCTCACGCCCTCCATGGCGAACCTGGTCCCCGAGCTTCAGGAAGAGCTGAGCGGGAATGATTTCACGCTCCAGATCGGAGAGGGCGCAGGCGGCTCCGGCAACGCCAACGACTTGTTCCTGCGCTCAGAGTTTGGCGAAAAGGGAGGTTTGAGCGGAGATGGTACCGGCGAAGCAGCCGAACGGGCGGCGAACTTCATGTATGAGTTGAGCGAGGTGCTCGACGAGTGCAGGAAACTCGGCCACGAGCGCCCGCGGGTTGCCTTCTGTTCCGGTTCGGCGGAGATGGCCAACGTCGAGTTGGTCGTGCTGCCAAAAGAGAAGAAGCGGAAGCCCTCGCGGTCGTCGGACGGTGAAAAGGACAAGGGCGAGCAAGCGCGCGCTTCCAAAATACCGGGACGGGAGGAGCTCTTCAAACTGCTCAAAGAGCAGTACAAGGGGGCTGTAGAGGAGGATCGGGTAGCTTTCCTGCCCATGATCGCGGCGGAATCAGGTACGCACCGATACCTGGCACTGGTGCCGAAGGCTAACGAGCCGGTGGCGGTTACGCTGCTGGCCATGCGGAAGCAGAAGGATGAGCGCCCCCCGAATGCCCGCCTTCTCGATAGCGAAGCCTCGCTGTACCTCGGTCTCGCGCGCGCCATGATGCGTTCAGGCGAGCAGTCGCCGGAGGGAGAACCGGGGAAAAAGGCAGCCTCGGATCGAGTGCCGGTCACTGGAAACACACTGCTCGTGCGTGCCGGGGCTGAGGATACACTGCTCTACTTCTTCGAAGGGGACCGGCTGAAGCACTACGAGAGCATGCGCTCTCTGACCACATTTGATTCCCCGGATACGATTTGCAGCCGGGTATTGCTTCAGCAGGACGAGTATGGCGTAGAGGAAGTGAGCCGTGTATTTCTGCTCTCCGAGGAGAGAGAACGTGAGCTGCAAGAGAGCTTCGTTGCGTTCTTCCCGGACGCCGAGATCCGATCCATACGTGAGGTATTGCCGTCACTCGGAAATCAGGCGAGCGCCGAGATCAACTATGGTGCGCTCATTCCCGCTGTGGGCGTCGCAATGAGGCTTCTGGACCTGCCCAGGTACAGAGGACTGTTCGAAGAGGTGAACCTCCTGCCGCGGCGGCTCGTGCGCCAGAAGGTGGAATTGCCGTTCACGTGGCATGTCCTGGCGCTCGGGGTACTGCTCTTCTGTACAGCGCTATTTTTCGGCGCGCGCTACGTGCTCATGGAACAGCAAATCCAGAAGTACAACGATATGCTCAGCGCGTACCCGCCGAACCTGGAGAACTCGGATCCAAAAGTTTTGCAGGCGCGCATCGATAGTATGCAGAATGCCTACAACGGTTATGTCCATGCGCTGGCCGTTTTGGATACGCTCCTCAAGGGAAGCGATCAATGGAGCCGCGGTCTGGAGCAACTCTCCAGCGAAACGGCAGCAGTGAGGGGCATCTGGGTCGAGGGCTGGACGCCCGGCAATCACCAGGTGACGCTCACAGGGAATGCAACGGCCCGTGACCGCGTCGTCCAGCTTGCTCAACACGTACAGGGCAGCATCCAGTCCGTCACCTTCTCTGAGATCCGGGACTGGCCCGTCTATACGTTCAACATGAAGGTTCCCCTGGAGAACGATCTGCCGGAGGCGGCGAAGTACCTGCGTGAGCATGCGTTGCCCGAGGCCCAGCCGGAAAAGGAGCCTTCACCGGACGCAAGTGAAGCTTCGATTTCGCCCACGGCCCCTCCTGACAATACGAGCGGCGCGCGCTAACAGAATGATTCGTCGAGGTTAAATCCACGATAACGTTATGAAACGAGACACTAGACGAAACTTGCTTGTCCTGTCTGGTTGCCTTATTTGCACTGTGCTTTTGGGTGGCTACGTCACGTACGTGCGGCAGCCAGTAGAGTTGGAACGCGCCAAGGAGGCTGAGCAGCTGCTTCGCTTGAAGAAGGGAGAAGTGGAGTCGCTTCTGGTTGAGGTGAGCAGCTCCAAGGAAAAAGCGGACGACGCGTTGCGCAAGTGGCAGGCCAGATACAAAATGATGCCTCCCACACTGACGAGCGCCGACGTCGTCGGCTATCTCAACGACCTCACGCGCTCGGGGTTCAAAAACTTCGACGTGAGCTTCGAGGGCATCAAGCGCAATGCTGACTATAGCATCTACACGTTCAATGCGAAGGGGCGTGGATACTACTCCAGCCTCTACAGGTTCGTGTGGGACATAGAGAACAACCGCAAGTTCTATCGCATCCGCAATTTGGCGCTCGACCACATAGATCTCACCACGCAGGACGAGGACACGAAACGGGAACGGATGCAGGTGATGGTATCCTTTTCCCTGAAGGTAGATGCCTATTACGGGGTCCCCGAGGGCATGAGTGCTCCCGATACCGTACTGGTAGGAAACGGCCAGGCAGCCTCGTCCGAAAATGGCCTGATCTTGCCGCCCGTTCCGAAGGACGTCCTGCCCGATCGCAGGCCGGCGCTCAATCCGTTCTTCCCGATCGTGCTGGAAACAGTCCCACCGAATACGTACGGGCTCGTGGATGTAGATAAGGCGACCCTCGTTGCGATCACGGATGGAAAAGCTGTCTTCAATGACGGCGCAGGATATCGCCAGCTCGGCGTAGGCGACGACGTTTACCTGGGCCAGATCATTGCCGTCGATCCGCGCGGCCAGCGGGTAGTCGCCCGGCTGAACCGGGGTGGCCTGATCGACGAGGTGTCGCTCGAACTCCAGAGCGGCGAACGTTACCGGCAGGCCATCGGCCCGCTTCAGTTAGCTCCGGCACTCCAATAATTCCGTTTCGCATAAGGCACCACGTATCTGATGTGAATGGATGCCTTCCGACGAGACTCAATACGAACGCGCACGCGAACAACCGACGCTATGAAACCGACACATAACATCTCAGGTCCGATGCGGATGCTGTGGGCTTTGCTCTTTGTGATCTTGCTCTTCGTGCCCGGTTTGGCCAGGGCCCAGTCAACGCCGCCGCAGCGCGTGGTAAGGACGTACATACCGCCCGATCAGTTGGTCTCGTTCCTTCCTTCGACGCCCTTCAGCCAGTTCGTGGAATTCCTGAATCCGATCTTCACGCGCGTGACGGGCAAGGAGATCATCGATCCGGAATCGCGTTCGAATCCGATCGGCATTGCCATCTCGGGGATGCATTTTATGGACGCCTTCGAACTGGTGTTGCAGTTCAACGGTCTCCGCTATCGCGAAACGGAGAAATACTTCATCGTCGAGTCTCCGCCCGATCCACAAGCGGGAGCCGTTACAGCCGCCACGGCCGTAAGCAACGCTCCTGCCGGTCAGGTGCAGGGTGCTTCCGCAGAAGGGTTGGCCACTTTGAGCACGCGGGAAATCCAGATCAACGCCGTCCTGTTCGACGTTAACCATACGAAGGCGCGTGAACTCGGGATCGACTGGAATGCGCTGTTCGGAACTACGGGAGGTTCGAGCGGGGGTGGCTCAGGAGGATTCACGCTTCACACGGGCCGGTACAATACCGCTGATGGTGTCATCACCATTCCTGATGAAATGTCTTTCACTAAACTGACTCAGCTATTCCGGGTATTGGAAACGGAAGGCGTGGGGCAGACCGTCGCAAATCCGCAGGTTACGGTCCAGAGCGGCGAAAAGGGCCACATCCAGATCGGCTCGGACGTGCCGATCCAGACGCGCGATTTTGCCGGGAACACGATCACGCAGATGATCTCGACCGGTATCATCGTCGACGTCACGCCGACGTTGATCTCACAGTCGGTGGATGGTGACTCGACGCAGGTGCTCGACTTCATCCATCTGAATGTGCATGTCGAGAAATCCGGCAGCCGTGTCTCTGCAGCTGGGCCTGTAATCGACAGGAACAACGCAGACACGCAGGTTCTCCTGCTCCCCGGTGAGCAGACGGTTATAGGTGGTCTATACTCGACGGATGAAACGGTCGATCGCCGGGGCATTCCGATACTCAAGGATCTCCCCGGCTGGTTCTTCGGCCTGCGATACATCTTCGGCCATCAGTCCAAAACCCTCGTTCAGAAGGAGCTGCTGATCGTGCTGCAAGCCGATCTGTTGGAACCGTTGGAAGCCCGGGCCGAGCAGCCGTTCGATAGCAACCTGCTGGAAAAGCACCAGGAGCAGTCCCGGGAGACGATTGGCCGCGTAAGTGAGCAGGCGGCAAAAGGGGTCAAGTTTCCGGGCAAGTCACTGAACTAACATTGGACCGGATATACACTACAGTCGATGAGCGGGAGCAACAGTACCGTTGCTCCCGCTTCCTGTATTCGGTTGCATAAGGATTGTGCCTGGTTCACCTCAATCCGAAGGCAATGATGTTCGGGTTGGATGGGTGTGGAACCACGGCTGGGCTTCATAGAGAAGGGTGTGCGCGTAGAGCTTGCGGCGGTCGAGCATCACGTTGGATAACTTCGCTTCCTGTGTCCAATCTCCCAGAGCGAGTTCTGCAGCAGTGAATTCCCGGCGGAAGAGGCGAACCAATACGATTTGAGCCGTAACGAGGCTGACGAAACAGACGGAGAGGGCGGCGCTGATAGGGAAAAGGACCGATGCGTCCGTCAAGTGTCCGGCGCCCGCGACGAGTACGGCCGTAGTGCATGCAACGGGGGGTAAAAGCCATTCGGCATGCAGGCTTGCAGGGCGAAGCGTGAACAGAACGCGGTGGAAATAGATGCGTAGCCGCTCAGCCCGCTCGTCTGGAGTGAGGAGGTGGGGCAACGGATGGGACAGGACGCCACGGAGTCCTTGCAGTACGAGGCTGGACGACCACAGATGATCCCGATGTTGCAGACACTGGCGGAGTTGGACCTGGTTGAGGTTTTGCTGCAGGAACAACTCCTCCATACGGAGTTGCCGTGCAACGCGCGTCAACTCCTGAAACCGGCCCCACGACTTCCACAGATAGATCGCGAGCATGGGCGCAGTGAGGAAGACTGCGGCCACCGAATCGGTGGCCACCAACAGCGGGGGAAACAATCCCACAGCGGCAGCTATTTCAATCAACGCAAACCCCCTTTGCAAGCTCGCTGTTTGTCGTAGGGAGCTAAGCCGGGAACAGGCCACCGGCGTCGTAAAGAATCCAGTCGGGGTCATGGCGGAGTCCAGCGGTGTCATAGAGGGTTCCATATGCGCGGGGTGCTCCGAAGCAGGTTTGCTTCATCAGTGCGCGCCGCACCGCTCCAAGGGCATAATTACTATCGACGTGATACACTTTCGTTCCGAGTTCCTGGGGTTGTTCTGGAACTGTGTGTTCGTCACGTTGGGTCTGCTTCTGATGCTTGCCGAGGCGGGATGCCGGACAGCATCTCTGCCGTCACCCGCAACAGAGATTGCGACGGAAAGCCCGTGGAGCCATTCTGAAATCCTCGAGCACCTCCGTGTACTGAATAGTTCGGATGTCGCTGACCGCGCCACAGGTCCGGATGCGTTTGCGCTTGCAGCGGACTACCTTGCGTATCTCATGGCTCAATATAAACTCCAGCCCGTACTTCACAGCGACTATCGCATAATGTACCCCCTGCCTGTCAGTGTCGAAACATATGGACGGCCATTTGTCGACGGCATAGACGTGATGGGGTACATTGGGGGCAAGCATCCTGTTCTCTCACGTGAACTCGTCATCGTTTGTGCCGACCTCGACGCCATGGGTCCCGTTGGCGTGGCACCTGCTACCGATCTGGAGCAAAGGGGTGTTGCCGCGTCGGCATTATTGGAGGTGGCCCGTGTTCAATCCCGGTCTGCTCAGGCGTTTTCCACACCGGAGCGGACAATCTTGTTCGCGGTCTGGCCGGGGGGGCGGCTGGACCACGCCGGCTTCCGGGCATACCTGAACCGACCGGTATGGCCGCTCGACGCGACACGTGCCGTCATCTATATCGGACTTCGGAAAAGCGATTCGGCCCGGCTCCGTGGGGTGCTGTCTTCGCACGGAGTCGACCTCTATGCTGTTTCGCCCGCCGATTCGCTGGTTCAGGATCAGGCTGTTATGAGTGCCCCGGTCCCCAATCCCACAGCCTCCGCTCCAGCCGGGGCACAGGCCGAAGGCGGAGACGATCTGTCTCGCGCAATGGATCAGGCATCGCTGGCAGCCGAACGAATGGCCAGAGAAGCCAATGACCTGCTCGTCTCATTGGCTGCTTCGCCCGTCCCATTGCCCTCGGAGCCATCTGGCCGGCCCCCTTCGCGTGTTCGAGTGGATGGGCATTAGATTGTACTGCTCCACTGTAGTCGCTTCAATAGGATCATGGTTCCAAGTTGGCTGTCTGATGTAGTAACGAGCGACCTTGACAGGGCCCTGCACTACACGCTGCTCTGGGGTCTGGAAGGAATAGAGCTTCGCACTGTCGGGAAGCCGGGTGAGCGGGTGCCCTTTGTAAACGAGGCGAAGCTACTTCGGCGTTTGTCTGATAGTGAGTTGGTGCCCGTGTCCGTCGTTCCCGGCATGTTCGAAGGGCAGGCTGACGACCGCCTGACGTGGCTGAACGAACTGGCCGCCTTTGAGGAAACGCTTGCCTTTTGCGACAGGATCGGGTGTGAGCAGGTGGTAGTCTCAGCCTTCGCTTCGGAAGGAGGAGGCGACGAGCTTGCTGCGGAAGCGCTACAAAGGGCCGGCATTGCGGCAGAGCGGTATGGCGTGAGGCTGGCCGTCTTGAATGAATTAGGAGGCGGGCGTCCGACCGGCCGTGCGCTGGCAAACTTGCTGAACGAGGTGGCGCACCCTGCGGTTGGGGCGGCCTGGAACCCGACGCATGCGTTGCGGGCCGGAGAGCGTACAATTGTCGGTCTGGAGGCTCTGGAAAGCCGCATTGTGCTCGTGCGCTGTTCCGATGGGGTACTCCAGGGCGGTCGATGGGAACCTCGTCCTCTTGGTGACGGAGACGTAGGATGGGACGACCAGGTGCACCGCCTGGCGGGAATCGGCTTTGATGGGCCGATGAGCCTTGAGATCGAGCTTAAACCCGGCCCAAAGTTCGGCTTACACGAATCGGAACGGCTGATTCACCTCATACGAAAGGCAAAGCAGGCAGTGCGCCTGCACCGATGATCGCCTTTCGCGCACAGATGCGTCCGTAAGCATGTCATTCAGGAGCCGTGTATATCAGGGGGCCGCCAGGAGAACCCCTTCGGGTTCATTTGCGCCGCATTCTCTTTTCGTCTGGGGCGTCATCTGGGCGACACTGGTTACCATTCCATTGGGGATCGCAGAAGTCATCAACTACAGGCTTCACCCCGTACCAGAGACGTTCAAAAAATGGGCGCGGCGATGGGGGATAACTACGCTCTGGGGCCTCGGGATCGGCGTTGCCTATGCGCAGGAGGCGCCGCTCGATCCGAAGCAGCCCTACGTATTTGTAGCCAACCATCAGAATGCGGCAGACATTCTGGCCCTGTCGGTTGCCATCCCGCATCCCTTTGGGTTCGTAGCAAAGAGTGAACTGGCTGGGATGCCCGTTATTGGATCGTGCATCCGCCATTCGCCTTCACTGTTCGTAGACAAGAGCACGCCCCGGCGTGCGGTTGCTACCATGCAGGAGGCGGGCAGTCGTATTCGGCAGGGGACGTCGGTACTGATCTTCGCAGAGGGCGCCCGGTCCTTCTCCCCCATGCTCCTGCCCTTTCAGCGAGGCGCCTTTCAACTCGCGATGGAGGCAGGCGTACCGCTCGTGCCCGTCACGATCACCGACGGCTACCGGGTACTGAACGAAAAACGCCGTGTACTGTGGCCCGGTACCATCCATGTCGTTGCGCATGCGCCTATCCAGATGAGAGGGCGGAAGCGCTCCGAACTTCCGGATGTCATGAACGAGGTACACAGGCTCATCCAATCCCATGTGCTGGGGGCGTGCATGCCCGAGAAAGAAGAGCATCCGACGTGAGGAGAGGTGGATCCTGGAACAGGAAGTACCGGGCTCCGTTTTGGTGCGGTCACTACTAGGTGCGTGTCTTTTGTTCAGGATGGCCGGACCGAACGTGTCGGCAGGCACTGGAGCCTTCACATCTACGCTTGTTTTACGCCATGTCAGTTTCCGTCGATCAGGTTCGCTACATTGCAGCCCTGGCAAAACTTCGGTTCAGTGAAGAAGAGGAACGACGAATAGCTCGGCAGATGAGCGGTATCCTGGACTACGTGGCCAAGCTCAACGAACTGGACACGGAGAATGTGCCGCCCATGTCTCACGTACTGGACCTGAACAATGTATTCCGGGAAGACGCAGTTCGGCAGCGGGTCACCCGTGATGAAGCGTTTCAGAATGCTCCGGATGCGGCAGCCGGCTATTTTAAGGTCCCCAAGGTGATCGAATAACAGCATCTCTCGATGGCGGCGCTCTGCCTCCGTCCAACCTATATATGGCTCAGGCAAGCAAGCAACGGGCACGCCGGACCAATCGGTCGGCAGGGCGCTCCACGGACCGCGCAGGCCGTATTGCGGCGGCGACCGATCTCTGGCATCGGATGAGCAGTCGGATGCAGCACGTCGTCTGCCTGCTGTTCCTGCTCGCCGTCTCACTCGCCTTCTTCGCCCCGATTCACTTCGGCGGTTACTCCATCATGGCCGGCGACATCGTGAGCTGGCGGGCTATGGCGGAAACGACGATCCAGTACCAACAGGCAACCGGGCACAAGGCGCTCTGGGCGCCGAATGCGTTTGGCGGCATGCCCACGTACACGATCACCTCCAGCCCTTCGGTACCGCAGATCGATACCGTGCTGGCGTGGTTGCGGGCGTTCCTGTGGCCGACCAGCCACTTCTTCGTGTTGCTCGTGGGAATGTACGTGCTTATCGTGTTCCTTACCGGTAAGAAGCTGAGCGCCGTACTCGCCGCGTGTGCCTTCGGCCTGACGACGTACATCCCGATCATCCTCATTGCGGGTCACAACACCAAGTTCATCTCCCTGTGCTTTGCGCCGTGGCTCGTGCTGGCATTTGCCTTCGCGCTTCGGCGGCCCGGTCTCCTGAGTGGTTTGCTCTTTGCCGCGGCGCTCGCCGTGAACTTGCGCGCCGGGCACGTGCAGATCACCTACTACGTAGCTATGTTGCTCGCGATCTGGTGGATTGTCGAACTGGTCGGTGCGCTCCGGCATGCCCGGCTCAAACCGTTTGCATCTGCGACGGGGTGGCTTGCGCTGGGTGCCGTACTGGGCGTGCTCATGGTTGCGCAGCCGTACCTGCTCTTGCGGGAATACAAGATGTACAGCCAGCGCGGCGGCGGCGGGGAGACCGGTGCAGCCGGGCTCGGGTGGGACTACGCCATGAACTGGAGCCAGGGTGTCGGTGAACTCGTCACGCTCGCTGTCGCCGATGCCTACGGCGGGGCGGCAAACTACTGGGGCGGGAAGCCCTTCACGGCGGGGCCGCACTATGTCGGCGGCATCGTGCTGCTGCTGGCAGCGCTGGCGCTCTGGCGGGTACGGCGCAACGCCGTGTGGGGACTCGGCATCGCGGCCTTGTTCATGATCCTGTTTGCATTGGGCAGCAATTTCCCCTTGCTGAACCGCCCGATGTACGAGCACTTCCCGCTCTTCAGCGCCTTCCGAGCCCCCGAGACGTGGCTGAGTGCGGTGGCGCTGACGCTGGCCGCCCTGGCCGGGATCGGCCTCGCCTATCTCGCGCGCCGAGAGGACACGCCGGAAGCCGATCTGTACAAAACGAACGCCGCCCTGATTGCTTCAGCAGTCGGGATAGGGCTCGTATTGCTCCTCGTGGTGTTCCAGACGACGCTATTCAGCTTCGAGCGGCCCGGCGAGATGCAGCAGGCAGAGCAGTTCGTCGCGCAGAGGCTAAACCTGCCCGCCGACAGCCCCCAGGTGGTCGCTACCGCCCGGCAGCTATTTGAGGAGCAAGTTAAGCAACCTCGAATCGAGATGTTTCGGAAAGACGCCCTGCGGACGTTGATCTTTTTGATCCTGGCTGGCGCCCTCATTTTCGCCTATAACAGGCGAATCTTCCCGGGCTGGGTGTTGCAAGTCGCAATGGCGCTCCTCGTCCTGGTCGATCTGTGGGGCGTCGACCGGCGGTATTTCAATAAAGACGTATTGAAGTCCGGCGGTGTACTGGAAGCCCAGATCCCCACCTATGATTTCGACCAGGTCATACTGGAGAAACAGAAGGAGGCCGGCGGAATGGGCCACTTCCGTGTACTCTCGCTTGAGAGTAGAAATCCATTGACGAACGCGCGCCCTTCTTACTTTTACGAGTCCCTCGGCGGCTACAACGCGGCCAAGCTGAGCCTGTATCAGAACTTCGCAGACGAGGTGCTATTCGATCCGCAGACCGGAATACCTAACCAGCGCGCGCTGGATCTCCTGAACACAAGGTATGTCATTGCGCCTGGCGTGCTTCCGGGCATGAACGTCGTTTTCCGAAATCCACAAGGCTATGTGGTGCTGGAAAATCCGGATGCCCTGCCGCGGGCGTTCTTCGTAGGCCAGACCGAGGTCGTCTCCTCCCCGGAGGAAACCCTGAACCGCATCGAAAGCGGCAGTTTCGACCTGGCCCGAACGGCTTTGCTGCCGGCGCCGATCGATTTCGAGACGACGCCATTGGATTCCACCGGCTCAACCTCTGTAGAACTCCAGCAGTACACGCCCGACGAGATCACGTGGCGCGCCCAGACCGACGCCCCCCGGCTCATGGTCGCCAGCGAAATCTACTATCCGGCAGGCTGGAAAGCCTTCGTGGATGGCAACCCGGTACCGATCTACCGTGCCGACTACCTCCTGCGCGCCGTGCCTGTGCCTGCCGGAGAGCACACCGTCGTAATGCGCTTCGAGCCGCGAAGCGTAACGACGAGCTTCTGGCTCTCCCTCCTGTCCACCATCGCCGTTTATGGAGGTATTGTGGTTCTTGTGGGCATTACCGTTGTACGTAAGAACAGGGGGGCGGCAGTTTCGGAGGCTCGCTCGGAATCGGCATCTGCTTCATGAAGCGCGTTCTTTTTCTTACGTACTATTTCCCGCCGTCCGGAGGGTCGGGCGTGCAGCGGGCCCTGAAGTTTGCGAAGTACCTGCCCCTGTACGGCTGGGAGCCTATCGTACTCACGGTCAGCCCCAAGTATGCCTCCTATCCCGATCTGGACCAGACGATGTGGCGCGATGTCCCGGAACAGCTTCAGGTCGAGCGGACGCCTGCATGGGACCCGTACGCCTTGTATGCCCGCCTGCTGAGGAAGCCCAAAGAAGAGACGGTTGGCGTCTCGTTCGTGGGTGAGTCGCAGATGAATTGGAAACAGAAGCTCGCCCGGTGGCTACGCGCGAACGTTTTTCTTCCCGATGCAAGAGTTGGATGGATGCCCTTCGCCATCCGCAAGGGACGAGCACTGCTGGCGAAGGAGCCGTTCGACGCCGTCGTCTCGACCGGACCACCTCACTCGGTGCATCTCGCCGGGCGTTCCCTCTCGCGACGGTTCAATATTCCGTGGCTGGCCGACTTTCGTGATCCGTGGACGGGCTCTGATTTCTACGATCTGCTACCGCTTACGCCCATTGCCCGAAAGCTCGATCAATCTCTGGAGCTAAGGGTGCTACGGGATGCCGCTGTCGTCGTTGCCGTCAGTCCGTCCAGGGTGCACGCATTAAGTCGTATCTTTCATCGCGAGTATGAGGTAGTATGGAATGGGTTCGATCCGGATGACTTTCAATCTACATCGCCGGTGACGACGAATGCATTCGAGGTTACCTATGCAGGGAACTTGAATGATGCACGTAATCCGGTAGCTTTATGGCGAGCGCTCCAAAAGATGGACGCTATCCACTGTTTTCCGCAGCTTCGTATTCGGCTTATCGGACACATTGACCCTGCCATATTGGAAAGTGCGCGCGAACATGGCGTTGAGCGCTTGGTCGAGACGTCGGCTTATCTGCCGCACGACGAAGTGATCGGAGAGATGCAACGGAGCGTTTTACTGCTGCTGGTCATCAACCGCGTATCCGGATCGGAGGGCATCATCCCGGGGAAGATCTACGAATACATAGCCTCCAGACGGCCAGTGCTTGGCCTCGGTCCCGTTCAAGGGGATGCAGCCGCAGTGCTGGAGGAAGCCCGTTCCGGTAAAATGTTCGATTGGGAAGATGCCGACGGTGTTGCTGCTATGGTTGAGCACCACTACACCGCCTGGGCTTCCGGCGAACCGCTTTCCGGTGCAGATCCTGGAGACCTGGACCGCTTCAGCCGCAAGGAGCAGACCCACCGCCTGGCCGACTTGCTCACGGGCATAAGCTCACCTCAGCAACACGCACCAGGAGCGAAGGAGAGGTCATAGGATGCAAGTCGTCACCAGTATCGGCGAAGCATTCTTGCCAGCAACTTTGTAGTGATGCTACCTAAACCGCAGGAATGATGTCCCCCTCAGAACACCTATCTGACTCCTACGTGCTCGACCTGCGCTACCGGCGCACGCTTGCTTTTTTGCAGGCAAGCGTCGCGCCACCTGCCCGTATCCTCGATCTCGGCACGCGCAATCGTTTCTCCGAGATCATGGAGGCCGGCGGCTTCGAGGTGCATAACACAGAGCCGGGAGTCGACCTGGATATCAACCCCGAAGTCGTGCAAGCAATCGATGCCGATGTGGTGACGGCATTTGAGATTTTCGAACACCTAGTCGCTCCCTTTAACGTGCTGCGCGCGATCACAGCGCCCCGTCTGATCGCGAGCGTACCGCTACGGCTATGGTTCAGCACGGCCTATCGCAATCCGAACGATCCGTGGGACTGTCACTTCCACGAATTTGAGGACTGGCAATTCGACTGGCTTCTGGATAAAGCTGGATGGTCGGTCGTCCGCCGCGAGAAGTGGAACAGCCCCGGCAGGCAGATTGGTTTTCGGCCATTTCTACGCCGCGTGACCCCGCGCTATTACATTATTGACGCTCGCCGCAAAGCCGGTGGAGCAGAAGTAAGCTAGCTATGTCCACACGTGTCGCACACCTAACGAGTTTACATATCGCGCTGGACACGCGCGTTTTCTACAAAGAGTGTCGGACGCTCGCCCAAGCCGGTTATGACGTACACCTGGTGGTCCACGACCCCCCGGTGGAAGAGCAGGATGGCGTAACCTTCCATGCCATCCCGCGCGCCACAGGATCGAAGTGGACTCGGGCCGTGGAGCGCCTCAGAAGCGTATACCGAATTGCCCGCTCGCTCGACGCGGCAGCTTACCATTTTCACGATCCGGAGTTGATCCCGGTCGGTATCGCGCTCAAAAAGACCGGGGCGAAGGTGATCTACGACGCCCACGAAGACGCGCCAAATCAGGCCATGAGGAGCCTCAAGTTTCGCCCGGTGGACGCCCGGATCCTGGCGGCCTTCTACACAGTCTATGAACGTATGGCCGCCCGGCTGCTCGACGGTTTCGTTATGGCGTGGCCCGGCCTCGAGGAGCGGTTTCCGCGATCCAAACGTATTGTGATCGCCAATTACCC
>DASSAV010000298.1:0-13183 GCA_035699265.1 Rhodothermales bacterium | reverse complement strand
CGCCACGGCCCACGTGCGCGGGTTGAGTTGGCCGGGATGGGAGGACTCCGCCGTCCCGCCGGACCGAATCGGAGACTACCTCCGAGACCTGCAGAAGCTGTACGAGAAGTACGGCTACGACGCCTCTCTCTACGGCCATTTTGGGCAAGGCTGCATTCACACCCGCATCAACTTCGACCTGGAGACGGCAGAGGGCATCCAGCGGTACCGGGCATTTATGAACGACGCCTCGGACCTGTGCGTTCGGTACGGGGGCTCGCTGTCTGCCGAGCACGGCGACGGACAGGCGCGAGCCGAAATGCTCCCGAAGATGTTCGGTGCCGACCTCGTGCGGGCATTCCAGGAGTTCAAGGAGATATGGGACCCTCAGTGGAAGATGAACCCCGGCAAGGTCGTCGATCCCTACCGCATCGACGACAACCTCCGCCTCGGCACCGACTACGATCCGCCCCACGTCGAGACCCATTTCCAGTATCCGTCAGATGACGGCTCGTTTCCGCACGCATTGCTTCGCTGCGTCGGTGTGGGCCAGTGCCAGCGGAAGCTGATGACGGAAGACGACACGATGTGCCCCAGCTTCCTCGCCACCCACGAAGAGATGCATTCGACGCGGGGACGGGCGCACCTCCTGTTCGAAATGCTCAACGGGAGCGAGACGCCGGGGCCGTGGGACAACGAAGGCGTGAAGGAAGCGCTGGACCTCTGCCTGGCCTGCAAAGGGTGCAAGAGCGACTGCCCGGTGCACGTGGACATGGCGACCTACAAGGCCGAATTCCTGTCCCACTACTACGAGGAAGGACACAGCCGGCCGCTTTCCGCCTACATGATGGGCCTGATTCCCTGGTGGGCTCGCCTCGCTTCCTATGCGCCGAAGGTGGCGAACTTCTTCACGCAGACGCCCGGTGTGAGCGGCGTCATGAAGCGGGCTACCGGCCTGGCGCCGGAGCGCACCCTGCCGCCCTTCGCCGAGGAGACCTTCAAAGACTGGTTTTTCCGACGCGGCGTCCGCAATGCGGGCAAGCCCAGAGTAATCCTCTGGCCGGACACCTTCAACAATTACTTCAGGCCGCAAACCGGAAAAGCGGCGGTGGACGTGCTGGAGGACGCCGGTTATCAGGTCGTCGTGCCCCGGCAGCATCTCTGCTGCGGCCGCCCGCTGTACGACTATGGCTGGCTCGGCCTCGCCAGGAAGCTGCTGCAGGACATTCTGGATTCACTCCGGGAGGAAATCCAGGCGGGGACGCCCATCGTCGGGATGGAGCCGAGCTGCGTGGCCGTATTCCGGGACGAGTTGATGGAGTTATTTCCGAATGACGAAGACGCCAAGCGGCTCAAGGAGCAGACCTACATCCTATCCGAGTTCCTCATGAAGAAGGCGGAAGGGTACGAGCCGCCCAAGCTCAAGCGAAAGGCCGTAGTTCACGGTCACTGCCACCATAAGTCGGTCATGGACTTCAACCAGGAGCGGGCGCTTCTCACCAAGATGGGCCTGGACTACGAGGTGCCCGTTTCGAGTTGCTGTGGCGTGGCCGGTGCGTTCGGCTTCGAGGCGAACCATTACGACGTGTCCATGAAATGCGGCGAGTACGGCCTGCTTCCGGCTGTACGGAATGCGGAAAAGGACACGTTCATCATATCGGACGGGTTCAGTTGCCAGAACCAGGTCGAACACGCGACCGACCGCCATGCCCTCCACGTGGCAGAGGTGTTGCAGATCGCCTTGCGAGGTGAATCGGACAGGCTGGGAGCGTACCCGGAACGGCAGTATTTGAAGGAGGAGCACGCTCCCGGCTTCCCGGCAGCCCGCAAGGGAAGAGGCAGGAAGAAACTCGCGATAGCGGCCTGCCTGTTCGTGGGAAGTGCGGCGGCCACGTGGATCGTTAACCGCAGGTAATTCCTCCGATGGCGCAGCTCTTCCACCCCCGTGCGGATGCATTCCTGAAGATCGTTGTGGTGGGAGGGCTGGGTCTCATTTTCCTCTTAATCGTGGCATCAGTCAAACTCTACAATTCCGGTTACTACACCCGCGTCGGCGTGCCGATCGAACAGCCCGTTCCCTTCAGCCATCAACATCACGTCAGTGGGCTGGGCATCGATTGCCGCTACTGCCACAACACGGTCGAGCAGGCAGACTTTGCGGGCATGCCGGCAACGCACACGTGTATGTCCTGCCACTCGCAGATCTGGGTCACGTCGGACATGCTCAAGCCCGTGCGGGCCAGTTATCAAACCGACAGGCCGATTCACTGGCAGCGTGTCACGAAGCTACCCGATTTCGTGTTCTTCAATCATGGCATCCACGTGCAGAACGGGGTGGCGTGTGAGACCTGCCATGGGCGGATAGACGAGATGCCGCTCACGTGGAAGGCGCACAATATGACGATGGGCTGGTGCCTCAACTGCCACCGCGACCCCGCTCGATACATCCGCCCGCGCAACGCCGTGTTTGCGATGGGGTGGAGCCCCCCTGGAGACCAGCATACGCTGGGTGCTCGACTCGTAAAGGAGTACAACATCCCTGTCGGACGACTCACGGACTGTTCAACCTGTCATCGCTGAATGGCTAGATCTTCAATAGATCTTGCGTCTGTGCGGAAGCGGCTTGCACGTACAGACGGGAGAATGTTCTGGAGGGGGCTGGAGGAGGCAGCCGGTACGGCAGCGTTTCGGGAGTACCTGGAGCGGGAGTTCCCCAGGGGTGCTTCTGAGTGGGGCAGCGGGCTGGATAGGCGGCAGTTCCTGAAGCTCATGGGGGCCTCGATGGCGTTGGCGGGGCTGACCGGATGTGTGCGGGAGCCGGAGGAAGAGATTCTTCCGTACGTCCATCCCACCGCAGCACTCGATCCGGGCCGTCCGCTGTATTTCGCAACGGCTATGCCATTTGGCGGCTACGGCAGGGGTGTGCTGGTGGTGAGTCACATGGGGAGGCCTACGAAGGTGGAGGGGAACCCCGACCATCCTGCCAGCCTCGGCACGACGGATCCCTTCATGCAGGCGTCCGTGCTGACTCTGTACGACCCCGAGCGCTCACAGGTGATCCGGAATGGGGAGGCGGTCGTCACGTGGGATCGGTTCGTGAGCTTCATGGGCGGAGCGCTTCGTTCCATGCGGGCCCGGCGGGGAGCCGGGCTTCGGATCCTGACCGGCAACATCACTTCACCGAGTCTTTTGGAGCAACTCGGGCGCATTCAAGCAGCATATCCCGAGGCCCGCGTCCATGCTTACGAGCCGGCCTATTCGGAAGAGCCCGGCACGCCCGCTCGTTATCAGTTCGACAGGGCCGACGTCATCCTGTCGCTGGATTCCGATTTTGTGTACGGGATTCCGGCCAGCATCCCGTATGCACGCGCCTACATGTCGCGCAGGCTCGTTCGGGAGGATCGGGCCGCCGTCAACCGCCTGTATGTGGCGGAGAGTTCGCCCTCCAACACCGGTGTAATCGCGGATCACCGGTTCGTCGTCAGGCCGAGCCAGATGAGGCTTTTCGCACGAGCCGTCGCGAACAGCGTCGGCGGAAACGGGGGGGTGACAGGCGGCCTGGACGCCCGGCTTCAACGCGCGGCTGAGATCGTGGGGCGCGACCTCGCCGCACACCGCGGCAGCAGCCTGGTGGTTGCGGGCGGTCGCCAGGTCGCCGAAGTGCACGCGCTGGCACGGTCGATGAACGAGGCGCTCGGGAATGTGGGCCGGACGGTGACCTACCCGTCGACCCCGCAGGGATTGACTCCGAGCATGGATTCATTGCGGCAACTCGTTGCCGAAATGGCTGCCGGGCACGTAGAGCAACTGGTCATTCTCGGGCGAAATCCCGTCTACGATGCCCCGGCGGACCTGGAATTCCTGAAGCACCTGAAGCGGGTGCCGCTCCGAATCCACATGGGGCTCTACGAGGATGAGACTTCCGAACATTGCCAGTGGCATATCCCGGAGTCGCACTATCTGGAGTCGTGGGGGGACGTTCGCGCGTTCGACGGCACGGCCAGCATCATCCAGCCGTTGATCGCCCCGCTGTACGACAGCCATACGGCGGCGGAGTTGTGCACCGTTTTTCTCGGCGATCCGGCGCGAACGGCGTACGAGATCGTCCGTGCCTACTGGCAGGAGCGCCTGGGAGAGGAAAGCTTTGAAGCGGCCTGGCAGGAGGCTCTTCGAAAGGGGGTGCTGCCGGAGCAAGTGAGTTCCACCGGGTCGGCCGAAACCGCCGTTCCGGTCGACTCCACGGCGGCTCCGCGCGACTCCACGACCCGCTCTCAGCGTGGACAGGCGGAAGCACCCCGGAATGGCACAGCGCAAGAAGAAGGGCCAGGGCAGGGACTCGAGATCCAGTTCAAGCCTGATCCCACGGTCTGGGATGGTTCTTTTTCAAGCAATCCCTGGCTGCAAGAGCTTCCGAAGCCGATCACGACGCTGACCTGGACGAATGCGGCCCTGATCGCGCCCGCTACGGCCGAGGAGTACGATGTGCAGAATGGAGATATCGTCGAACTAGCCTTCCGAGGTCGGTCCGTCGAAGCGCCGGTACTGGTTCTCCCCGGGCAGGCGCCGGACACGGTGACGGTTCATCTGGGATATGGACGAGAGCGCGGGGGGCGACTCGCGGCGGGGCTGGGCTTCAACGCATATGCGCTCCGCACGACAGATGCCCTCTGGTTCGGCACAGGCCTCCAGATGCGCAAGACGGGCGGGCACATCGAGATGCCTGTGACCCAGCAGCATCATACGATGGAAGGAGGCGACCAGGTGCGGGTCGGCACGCTGGAGGAGTTCGAGGAGAACCCTGCTTTTGCGCAAGAGGTGATCGGGCTTCCGCTCGTGAATGAGACCCTCTATCCCGAATACAGCTACCCCGGTTACAAGTGGGGCATGGCTATCGACCTGAATACGTGCATCGGGTGCAACGCCTGCGTGGTGGCGTGCCAGGCCGAGAACAACATCCCCGTGGTCGGAATCGAGGGCGTCCGGCGGCAACGCGAAATGCACTGGATCCGGGTGGACGCCTACTACGAGGGCGATCTGGACGAGCCAGACCTCTACGTGGAGCCAGTTCCCTGCATGCACTGCGAGAAGGCACCGTGCGAGGTTGTGTGTCCGGTGGGCGCCACCGTACACGACTCAGAGGGGCTGAATCTGATGGTCTACAACCGCTGCATCGGCACGCGGTATTGCTCGAACAACTGCCCCTATAAGGTCCGCCGGTTCAACTTCTTCGACTACACAGCCGGGAAGCCGGAAACCTACCGGATGGTGCGGAATCCGGAGGTCACCGTGCGCAGCCGCGGCGTCATGGAGAAGTGCACCTACTGCATCCAGCGGATCGCTGCGCACAAGATTCTGGCAGAGGAAGAGGACCGGCGTGTCCGAGACGGCGAACTGGAGACGGCCTGCCAGCAGGCTTGCCCGACGGAAGCCATCGTCTTCGGCGACCTGAATGACGAGACCAGCCGCGTGAACCGGCTCAAGCAGAGCCCGCTGAACTACGCCATGCTCGGGGATCTGAACACCCAGCCCCGAACGACCTACCTGGCGCGGGTCACGAATCCGAATCCGCAGCTTGACCGCAGGAAGGAGGTCGGTAGCACGGAATGATCGAAACGAAGCGAGACATACAGGGCGACGGGGCAAGTCCGGGTGTTTCAGAAGGCCCGCCTGGGCCCCCCACGATAGAACGTGCGCCCAGGCTGGTGGCCGAAGGGGAGACGTACGGTTCGATCACCGACCGGATAGGCGGCATTCCGATCCACCGTCCGCCCGTACTCTGGTATCTCGGGTTGTTACTCTCGGCCGGTCTCGTTCTCACGCTGCTTACAACGATCTCCGTACTCTTCTTGAAGGGCATCGGCATCTGGGGCGTCGAGATTCCGGTTGCCTGGGGGGCCGCCATCGTAAACTTCGTCTGGTGGATCGGGATCGGACATGCAGGGACGCTCATCTCCGCCATTCTGTACCTGCTGCATCAGAGCTGGCGCAATTCGGTCAACCGTCTGGCAGAGGCCATGACGTTGTTCGCCGTCGCCTGCGCCGCCATGTTTCCCATCCTGCATCTCGGGCGCCCCTGGACGTTTTACTGGATCCTGCCGTACCCGAATCAGATGGGCCTCTGGCCGCAGTGGCGTAGCCCGCTCGTGTGGGACGCCTTTGCAGTGCTCACGTACGGCATTATTTCGCTCGTCTTCTGGTACACCGGGCTCATCCCGGACCTGGCCAGCATGCGCGACCGGGCGCGCAGGCGGAGCACACAGCGCATCTATGGATTGCTTGCGCTCGGGTGGAGAGGCTCGGCCCTACACTGGCACCGGTACAAGAGCGTGTACCTGCTGCTGGCAGGCCTGGCGACCCCCCTCGTGGTGTCGGTACACAGCATCGTCAGCCTCGACTTCGCCGTCGCCATCGTACCGGGCTGGCACAGCACTTTCTTTCCGCCTTATTTCGTGGACGGGGCTATCTATTCGGGCTTCGCAATGGTGCTAACGCTCATCATCCCGCTAAGGAAGCTGTACGGGCTGGAGGCCTATATCACGAGGCGCCACCTCGACTACATGGCAAAGCTGCTCCTGGTCACCGGGTTGATCGTCGTCTATTGCTACGTCATCGAGTGGTTCTTCGCCTGGTATGGGAATGACCTCTACGAGAAACGGGTCGTCACCGACTGGGCGACCGGTGTATACGCCCCGATCTACTGGCTCGTCGTTGGTTGCGCGGTCGTGGTTCCGCAGACCATGTGGTTCAGGTGGGTACGGTCGCGACTCCTGCTGGTCTTCTTTCTGGCGGTGCTGGCGAACGTGGGGATGTGGTTCGAGCGGTTCATCATCGTCATTACGGGCCTGCACCGCAACCACATTGCGTCCATGTGGGGCGTCTATCAACAAACGCTCGGAGATTACCTGGTCGATTTCGGCATGATCGGGTTCTTCGTATTTCTGCTGATCCTCTTCGTACGGTTGTTCCCCTCCGCGTCGATGTTCGAGATCAAGGAGCTGATACATCGCCGCTTCAGGCGGGGGGAGGCATCAGAATCCAGGGCGGCCGTAAAGCCGCCGTCCCGGCCGGTCGGGGTGGGGCATGCAGAGCCGGAACACTACTTGGGCAGCATCTACGGGCTGGCGGCAGAGTTTCCCACAGCGGAAGATCTGCTCCACGCCGCGCGGGACGTCTACGCAGCAGGATACCGCAAGATGGACGCCTACACACCTTTTCCGGTGGAGGGCCTTTCGGAAGCACTCGATCTGAGAGACCACCGCATTCCCCTGATCGTGTTGCTGGGTGCCCTCGCTGGCGGCTGCGGGGCCTTTATCATGATGTCGTATTCCGCCGTGTTCGATTACCCGCTGAACGTGGGGGGGCGGCCCTTGTTTAGCTGGCCTGCCTTCATCCCGATCACGTTCGAGATGATGGTTCTGTTCGGAGGGCTGGCCGGGCTCGCCGGCATGCTGGTCCTGAACCGGCTCCCCAAACTGTACCACCCCATTTTTAGCGTAGACGGTTTCGAGCGCGCCTCGCGCGACCGCTTCTTCCTGGCCGTGGAGGCCGCCGACCCCGCCTTCGACGTGCGGGAGACGGCTTCTTTTCTGGAGCGCCTCGCCCCCCTGCGCGTGGAGATCGTTCGGACCTGGCCGGAGGGGGGCACGTCATGACAGGCAGGTTGAAGCAGCTCCTCATTGCGTGCCCGGTTCTGGCCGTAGCCTCGCTACTGGTCGGCGGCTGCTGGCGGGACATGTACCAGCAGCCCCGGTACGATTCCTACGAGCCCAGCGGCCTCTTCGCTGACAGCATGTCCGCCCGTCCGCTGGTGCCCGGTACGGTACCGAGGCGGGCCGTGATCGGCTCCGCTTCCCTTCAACTCATGCAGGCACAGGCGGAGAGCGTATCCGTGCCCATTACACCCGAACTGCTGGCGCGGGGCCGTGAGCGCTTCACGATCTACTGCTCTCCGTGCCACGGCGCGCTCGGCAACGGGAACGGCATGATCGTGCAACGCGGATTCACGCCTCCTCCGTCGTTCCACATCGAACGGCTTCGCGCGGCGCCCGCACAGCATCTCTACGACGTCATCACAAACGGGCGCGGCCGCATGTACAGCTACGCCGACCGGGTTTCCCCGACGGACCGATGGGCCATCGTCGCTTACATCCGGGCCTTGCAGTACAGTCAGCATGCGAACGTGGCGGATCTTCCGCCCTCGGAACGCAACAAGCTTTCGGGAGGCCCGTGATGGAAGCTGAGGAACCGGTCTTCCGGCGCATCAGGCGGATTCAGCACATCTCCCTGCTCGTAGGGGTCGTGCTGTTGATCGTCCTCGTCATCGGGGCGCTTCTGGACGTACGTTCTTTCTTTCGGGCGTACCTGTTCGGCTTCGTGTTCTGGACATTCTTAGCGGTTGGATGCCTCGGCGTGTTGATGCTGCACCACGTCGTAGCCGGACCCTGGGGCTTCGCCGTTCAGCGTTATCTCGAAGCCGGCGCTCGCACATTCCCATTGCTCGCGGCCCTCTTCATCCCGCTCATCTTTGGCTTGCGTGCGATCTATCCCTGGCTGCATCCGGAGATGCTGGCCGCTTTTGAAGTCTTGCGTCACAAGCAGCCGTACCTCAACGTGCCGTTCTTCCTGATCAGGACACTCCTGTATTTCGTCCTGTGGAGCGTGTTCGGCTTCCTGTTGAGCAGTTACTCTCGGCGTCTCGACCGGGAGGGGGACGTTTCGCGTGTGCCTGCCATGCGAAAACTCAGTGCGGGCGGGCTCGTGGTCTTCTTTCTGACGGCCACTTTTTCGGCGATCGACTGGGTCATGTCGATTGCGCCCGAGTGGCATTCGACCATCTACGGTTTCCTGGTGATGTCAGGCGAAGGGCTTTCGGCGTTGTCATTCGTGACCGTGCTCTTTGCCTGGATCGGGCAGTACGCCATTCCGGAAGAGCATGCCCGGCACCAGCTTTTGCAGGGGCTCGGGAATCTGATCCTGGCCTTCATCAGCCTCTGGGCCTACATGAGCTTTGCACAGCTCATCATAATTTGGTCGGGCAACCTGCCGACCGAGGTGCGCTGGTACATGAGCCGGACTACAGAGGCGTGGTTCATCGTCACGCTGGTCGTGGTCATTTTGCACTTCACGATTCCGTTCGTGCTGTTGCTGTTCCGGCAGATGAAGCGGGAGCCCAAGCTGCTGGGCTATCTGGCTCTGTTCATCTTCGCCATGCGGGCTGTGGAAGTGCTATGGCTGATTAAACCCTCCTTTCAGTGGGAGGTGGGCCAGCCCGTCGGCGTAAGCTGGTTGGATCCTGTCGCCCTCCTGGGGCTCGGCGCTATTTGGTTTGCAGAATTCCTGCGCCAGATCCGAAAGGCGCGGCTGTTGCCCTATCGCGACCCCCGGATGATTCGCGTATTCGAGGAGAAGGTTCTATGACCGACCGCAACACGATAGAAGGCCGGAGGGAGGATGGCGGCGGAACGCGATGGCTGGCCCGGATTGCGGCGCTCGCGCTGGGCGGGATTCTCGTTCAGATGTTTCGCTCCAGACGCAGAGCGCTTGCGCCGCAGCGTGGGAGCAGCGGGGGGCAGGCGTCGCCGCTACGTCTGGACTCTGAAAGCGTTATCCGCGGCCACGAGACACACGACGTGCGGGCCAGGTCCGTCGCCTACGTAGCCATTGGACTGGCGGTCGGTGCAATACTGGCCTTTAGCGCCGCGGCCATCCTACTGCGGATCTACCAGTTGCATACGCCCCCAGTGGCTGGCGTGCCCGTCCTTGAGTCGGGAACGGCTCCGGGTGCCCTGTATCCAACACCGCGCCTTCAGTACGATACCGAAGCCGATCTGCTCCATATGCGTGCACACGATGACTCGATTCTGAGCAGCTACGGCTGGGTAAACCGGGATTCCGGGATCGTACGCATTCCGATCGAGCAGGCCATGTCTGTTCTGGCAGCACGTGGTGAAACGATCGGAGGCAGGATCGACCGCGATGAGGGTGGCGGAAGGCATTCCGTTTCCGGAGAACGTGGGCAACCATTACTACCTGATGAGGGGGCGAACGCCTTGGGAGGACCGGGTGAAAGGGACCGGTCGGGTAACACGGATCAGGCGGGCAGGAGGTGACGGCATGCGCTCGACCACGGACAGAGCAGCGTAACTGAGCATGTGGAATTTCTCATTTGCACCTGTGGAGGCATCGACGTACGCCCACAGGGTAGACTTGATCTTTTTGACGCTGACGGTTCTCAGCACGCTGCTGGTCATCGGGGTGGTCGCCGCGATCCTGTACTTTGCCGTCAAGTATCGCAGCGGCAGGGAAGTGGACCGAACCCCTGCCAAGATTTCTCACCTGAAGCTGGAAGTCACATGGATCGTGATTCCGTTCTTTCTCGGTCTGGGGCTCTACGTCTGGGCGGCGTGGACGTATTTCGGTGAGGCCACTCCGCCTCCGCAGTCGATGGATATCTACGTCACGGCCAAGCAGTGGATGTGGAAAGTGCAGCATCCGGAGGGGATGCGCGAGATCGATGAACTCCACGTGCCGGTAGGCCAACCGGTTCGCCTGCTCATGACCTCGGAGGACGTAATCCATTCGTTTTACGTTCCTGCCTTCCGCATGAAGCACGACGTCTTGCCCGGCCGGTATACGAGCCTCTGGTTTCAGGCGACCAAGCCCGGCCGCTATCACCTTTTCTGCGCCGAGTACTGCGGAACGAGTCATTCGATGATGCTGGGTTCCGTCGTGGTCATGGAGCCTGCACAGTATCAGGCATGGCTAAAGGAGAACAGTACGCCGAATGCCGTACTGCCGGACCAGACGCCGACCGAGATGGCGGGCAAGGGGCCGGAAGATCCCATGGCGGTTCGGGGTGAGGCGTTGTTCCAGAGCCGGGGCTGCAACGGGTGCCACGGCGCAAACGCGCACGTTGTTGCCCCTGCCTTGCGGGGTGTATTCGGAAATACGGTACAGCTCGCATCTGGTGAGACGATCACGGCCGACGAGCAGTATGTGATGGAGTCGATACTCGATCCGCAGGCGAAGGTGGTTGCCGGGTACGAGCCGATCATGCCCACATTCCAGGGGCTATTGTCGACGGAGGAGCTAGCGCAGCTGGTGACATACGTGAAATATCTCGGGTCGCAAGAGGCCCCCGCACAGGAGCAGCAATGAACACGACCGTTCTCCAGGAGAACCCGACCTATCTCAGTGCCGGCTACGGCTGGAAGTCGTGGCTGTTCACCACGGATCACAAGCGGATCGCGTTGCTGTACCTGATCTCGATCACGCTGTTCTTCTTTGTGGGCGGGTTCTTCGCCGTGATGATACGGTTGGAACTGCTTACGCCGCAGTCCGACCTCGTCAGCCCTGAGACTTACAATAAGTTCTTTACCATGCACGGCGTGATGATGGTGTGGTTCTTCCTCATCCCGTCCATTCCGACCGTGCTGGGGAACTTCCTTGTACCGATGATGATCGGGGCGCGCGACCTGGCGTTTCCGCGGTTGAATCTGATGTCGTGGTACCTCTTCATGCTGGGGAGTGCCTTTGCGTTGATCGCCATCGTCGCGGGCGGCGTGGACACCGGCTGGACGTTTTACACCCCGTTCAGCAGCGTGTACTCGAGCACGCACGTCGTACTCACGCTGGTCGGTGTTTTCATTACCGGGTTCTCCTCGATCCTGACGGGGCTCAACTTCATCGTCAGTGTGCACACGCTGCGGGCGCCGGGCCTGACGTGGGGTCGGCTGCCCTTGTTTGTGTGGACGATCTATGCGACGGCCCTTATCCTCGTCCTGGCCACTCCGGTGCTCGGCATCACGCTGGCGCTGGTCGCGGCGGAGCGAATATGGCACGTCGGCATCTTCAACCCGGCACTCGGGGGCGATCCGCTGTTGTTCCAGCATCTGTTCTGGTTCTATTCCCATCCGGCGGTTTACATCATGATCCTGCCCGGCATGGGAGTCGTGTCTGAGGTGATTCCTTGTTTCTCCCGAAAGCATCCGTTCGGCTACAAGTTCATCGCCTATTCCAGCCTGGCCCTCGCCATCTTCGGGTTTGCCGTGTGGGGCCACCACATGTTCGTAGCCGGGCAGTCGGTGTACGCCGGGATGGTGTTCTCGCTCATCAGCTTCACCATCGCCATCCCGTCGGCCATCAAGGTGTTCAACTGGACGGCCACGATGTACCGGGGCCGTATCTACTTCCGAACGCCGATGTTGTACGTGCTCGGCTTCATCGGCCTGTTCATGATGGGGGGGCTGACCGGCCTGTTCCTGGCCTCTCTCGCGGTAGACGTACACGTCCACGACACCTATTTCGTCGTCGCCCACTTCCACTACATCATGGTGGGAGGGATGGTGATGGCCTATCTGGGGGGTATCCACTTCTGGTGGCCCAAGATCACGGGGCGCATGTATCCCGAAGCCTGGGGCAAGTTCGCGGCCCTGACCATCTTCGTCGGATTCAACCTGACGTTCTTCCCGCAGTACCTCGTCGGGTATCTGGGCATGCCGCGCCGATATGCCTCGTATCCGCCGGAATTCCAGGTCTTCAACGTGCTGTCGACCGCGGGGGCTTCCATTCTGGCGGTCGGTTACGTGCTGCCGCTGCTTTACCTCCTGTGGTCTCTCAAATACGGCAGGCGGGCCGAGCCGAACCCGTGGGAAGCGTCGGGACTGGAGTGGCAGACCTCGTCCCCGCCGCCCAAAGACAACTTCGAGGTCATGCCCGTCGTGACGGAGCGGCCATACAATTACGACCCGGAGGTGCCGGTCCATGACCCAACACGTTAGCCCCGTCGCGCACCAGTTCGACGACATGGAGCAGCAGCACCGGGCCGGCACGCTCGGGATGTGGACGTTCCTGGCTTCGGAGGTGCTGCTTTTCGGTGGCCTTTTCATCAGCTACACCGTCATGCGGGTGCTGCACCACGACGGGTTCGTCGTCGGGTCGCACCACATGTCCTTCGTCATAGGGAGCGTCAATACTGCGATTCTGCTGACGAGCAGCCTGATGATGGCGCTTGCGGTGTACTCGGCAGAGGATTGTGCGCGGAGGGCGACGATCTGGTTCCTGGTAGCCACCATCGTGCTCGGCATTGTCTTCGTGTGCCTGAAGTTTTACGAGTATTATCAGCACTACGAGGAGGGGCTCATGCCGGGCTCGCATTTCACGTTTGCCGGGCCTCATGCCATGGAGGTGGGCCTGTTTTTCTGGC
>DASSAV010000297.1:0-2856 GCA_035699265.1 Rhodothermales bacterium | reverse complement strand
TAGAAGGGCCGTCGTGAACCGCGGCAGCGTCGATGCCGCAGTCGACGGCCTGCTCACGCGCGGGGTCTATAACGGTAACTGGCGCAATCTAGACCTGTCATCCGGCGATCGGCGCTTATTTGAAGGCGATGACCGGGTCCGCGTCGAACATGACATGGAAGTCCGCCTGATGGACGAGTTGTCCGCCAAGCTCGCCGATCGCGTGCAGCCCCTCCTCCTGCAGCGCGTCCCCTGATCTCCCTCTCGAACGGAATTCGCGGCCGGCTTCTACGAATCCAAAATCGGTAATCCAAAATCCAAAATCGGCATGCACTGGCTTAAAGACGTCGTCATAGACATCGCCATCACGCTCGTCATCCTCGCTTATGCTCTCTGGCAGCCGCAGTGGGCGTGGTGGATCGTCGTCGTCTACTCATCCCTCATGCTGCTCCTCAAAGGAGCGGCCCTGTCCAGCCCCCTGCTCACCGGCATGTCGACGAAGAAAGGCCAGGAAGTACCGTTCTGGTTCTACCACATCCTCTATGCGGTGAACGTGTTCGCGCTCCTCACCCTCCGCTGGTACGTCATGGCGGGCGTGTGGGCAGCCATCTGGATCATGAGCATCGCCGCGGACTCACAGTCGCGGACCAAGCGTGAGGCGAAAGCAGTTACGCGCAAGGAAAGGGTTAAGCCGGCTCATCGGTAACCCATCGACTTTCGCCCAGGCGGAGGGGCCGAAAGCCGCACGGTTTGACCCTTCGGCTATGCCGGCCTTCTCGCCGGCGTCTCCAGTAGGCTACGCACGGTAGCGCCTCTATTCAGCACGTGCCTTTAGATCATCGTGGTGCGCACGTCCTGGTGGCCGAACAACTCCTGGACCGCACAAACTTCGAAGTCCGCGTCGGCGCGGCTGCGTTGCTTTTTCTGGCAGAGGGATGTACCATGATGGAAGTGCCCGGAAGCGACCGCACGCAATAATTCGGACACCGCCTGCATGATGCGCGGCGCGGAAAAGGGTTATAATGAGCCGCTTTGCCGTCACCCAAATCCTGCGCGTTATCCCGACACGTTACGTATAATCAATAGTTAGGTGCCAGAGACATGGCTAGAACCGCAAAAGTTCTCTGTGCCATCGGAAGCACCCTACTCCTTGTAATGGCGGTATTTCACGGCTCTGGCTATTCCATGGTCAGCGACGCTATTGCGGGGTCGAACGCTCCGACATTTCTCAAGCAGATCGTGCCGGCTGTGTTTGTGCACACGTCCATTCACCTCGTCGGCCTCGCTGCTTTCGGCATCTTGGCGCTGTTTCTCGTGGACGGTGGACGTAGCCTGATCGCACTGCTTGCAGTCTTGGTAGCAGCTGACGCCATTTTTGCTTTCTACTTGGGCGGGGTCGTCGCGGGCGCGTTGCTCTTGGCAGCGGTATTGTGCTTTGTTCTTGCCGCCGCCCAGCCTATCAGGGTCAACGCCTCTGACGTTGGCGTCTAACATTCAGCCGACACTGCTTCGCGGCGCGGCTTAATTCAGGCGTCGGACGCCCCTTGGTTGACGCCGCTGGAGGACAATACATGCGCGTGAAACGCCAGTTGCTCTTCGTTCAGGGAGGTGGCAAGGGCACCCACGACGAATGGGATAACAAGCTTGTCGCGAGCCTCCGACAGGAACTTGGGCAGGATTACGAGATCCACTATCCGCGAATGCCGGGTGAAGACGACCCGAGCTATGGCCCGTGGAAGATAGCGCTTGAGAGAGCGTTCGGGACGCTACAGGATGGCGCAATTCTCGTCGGTCACTCGGTGGGTGGAACGATTCTCGTCAACGTGCTGGCTGAGCAATCATCGGCCCGAGCGTTCGGCGCGATCTTCTTGATCGCGGCACCGTTCGTCGGTGAAGGCGGCTGGTCAGCCGACGATAAGCAGTTCCCGCCCGACCTTGGTGCGCGCCTTCCGAAAGGCGTCCCCATCCATTTCTATCACGGGCTTGAGGATGAATTCGTGCCGCCATCGCATATCGAGCTCTACGCACGCGCGGTTCCGCAAGCTCACGTCCATCGCCTGCCGGGCCGCGACCATCAGCTCAACAATGACATGAGGGAGGTCGCAGCGGCGATCTTGTCGCTTGGAACACGAAGCTGAGGCGAGGCATTCGCAGAGGACCAGAGCCTATCACGGGTTCTTGCGCGTAACTAAGGAACGTGGGGCCTTGAATTTCAGTTCAGGACGATGTACGCTTGTCCGCATCCAAACACCCGAAAAACATTGCCGAGGAAGCAGTATGGAAGCCCGGAAGGTCTTTACCGATAAGGATCATTCGCCCCTGGAGAGCCTCGATCACTGGGAGGACTTCGTCCTCACGCGCTATCCCACGGAAGGCAAGCCGGCCGACCCGGACAAGGACAAGGACGCCTACCGGAACTACGACAACCCCGCGCGCGACACCGTCCGCGAGTTCTACCGGCTGAACCATACGCACCAGACGTACGAGTTCGTCCAGGAGAAGAAGCGGGAATTCCTGAAATTCGACCGGAAGGAAATGACGCCCTGGGAGGCGTTCGATTTCCTGAACACCCTGGTGGACGACTCCGACCCCGACATCGACCTCGCCCAGATGGAGCACCTCCTCCAGACCGCCGAGGCGATCCGCGCCGACGGGCACCCAGACTGGTTCGTCCTGACCGGCCTCATCCACGACCTCGGCAAAGTCCTCTGTCTCTTCGGAGAACCCCAGTGGGCGGTCGTCGGCGACACGTTCCCCGTCGGCTGCAAGTACTCGGGCAAGGTCGTCTACCCCGAGTTCTTCAAGCTCAATCCCGACGCTGCGAATCCCGAGTACCAGACGGAATGCGGGGTGTACGAGAAGGGTTGTGGGCTGGAC
>DASSAV010000296.1:0-8189 GCA_035699265.1 Rhodothermales bacterium | reverse complement strand
CTATCTCGCCTTTCCCACCCAGGCATTCTCCACGCGCTGGAATCCGAGGTGGGCGTAGAAGCCCGTCGAAATGTCGGAGTCCCGCAGCACCAGGTCCGTGCCCCGGCAGCGTTTCAAGACCTCGTCAATGAGCGCCTTGCCGACGCCGAGACGCTGCACGTCCGGCTCGACCGCGAGATCGCAGAGGTAGCTGTACAGGACGCCGTCCGTCAGGACACGGGCGACCCCCACGAGATTCCCGTCGTTCCAGGCCGTCAGAACCAGTGAGGACCGCTCGAACATTTGCCACAGGTGGGTGGGATTGTCGACTGGGCGGAAGAGGGGGGCCCGTCGATACAGCGTGACGATGCGGGCGGGCGTGAGCCCTTCCAGGCCCTCACGTACCTCCAGATGTTCGATTTGCTGCGCTTCGCGTCCGGGTTCTGTGTTGGCACTCATCGTATACTGGTGCGTTTGGCGGGGCGCAGGCATGCACGGGTGTGCCTGGCAAGCGCTTGTATTGGAACAGGGGGCACTCACGTCCATCAAAAACGACTTGTTCCAGCCTGCGTATCTTTTAGATCCCCTTCGCACGTAATCCACCCGCACTGAATTCATGCGCCCGCCGCTCCGGGACATCCCCTGCCGTATCGACGTACCCGGCCGCTTCGTGCCGAAGGCGCAGTATGCGCTGGAGATGCTGCTGCTTCCCCTCGGGCTCCGCCCGGCATGGACCACGGCTCGTACGTCGCCGGGTGTATGGCTGTACTATGGCCCCGACGTTCACGACCTGCCTCCGGGCGCGGTCGTGCTGCATATGGCATCCGAAGCTCCTTCGTACTTCGATGCGAAAAGACCGTATCCGGCGGACCGGGTACGGTGGGTTGCGTGGGGAGGGAGCCGCTGGCCTGTCCTCTTCGGTCGGGAAGAGGAGCCAGACCTCGTGGCCTCTGCGTTCTTCTGGCTTTCCGGCTGGCAGGAATACGTGGCGGCGGAGCGCGACCGCCACGGGCGGTTTCCCTATCACGCTTCGCTTCAGCATGACCTGGGGACCGCCGCGGCGCCGGCGGTAGATGCCTATCGCCAGATGCTCGCCGATAAGCTCGTGGGAGCGGGTATCGAGTTGCCCGGTCCGTTCTGGGCGGGAAGGCCGTGGGTGTACTGCCCGACCGTAGATGTCGACCGGATCCGAAAGTGGCACGCCGCCAGGTTGGTGCGGGAGGCAGGCGCGGCGCTCCGATCCCCCTGGAAACGCACGGGCAAGCGCACGTCCGGCATGTCGGCGGGGCTTCGAGACCTCGTCGCCGGGCGGGACCCGTTCCAGCATGCGTTGGGCAGGATCATCGACGAGATCGTCGAGCGCCGGGGGACGACGACGGTTTTCTTAAAGGCAGGTGCCCACGGTCCATACGACATGCCCTACGCGCTGTCGCACGCCGCCCTGAAGAAGTACCTGGCAGAGTTGGATCATTTCGGTTTCGAGATCGGTGTGCATCCGAGTTATCATGCGCACACACACCCCCGCCGCATGGGGCTGGAGCGGGATCGCGTGGCGCAAACGGTCGGGAAGCAGGTCGCTTCCGTGCGCCAGCACTATCTTCGATACGAACTGGAACGCACTCCCATGCTGCAGGCGGAAGCCGGATTTCGGATCGATTCGTCGCTCGGCTTCGCAGAACACGAGGGCTTCCGGCGTGCGACGTGCCTGCCTTTCCACGTCTATGACGTCGCAGGCGACAGGCCGCTTCCGCTCTGGGAGATGCCCGTCGCCGCCATGGACGCGGCGTTATTCAACAGGCGCGGTTTCAGCCCGGAGGAGGCATATGCCGCCGTTCGGGAACTCATAGCCGCCGTTCGTCGGTTTAGCGGCGTGCTGGTCGTCATCTGGCACAACGAGTTGTGGGACGAGCACGATCATCCGGGGTGGGGAGGGCTGTTCGAACGGTTGCTGGTCGATGCGGCTGCCGACGGGGCACTCATCTCCAGCCTCGGTGGGGCGCTCGCCGGGTGGGGGGTGGATAAAGAGCAGTAAACATAACGTCGCGTGAAAGAGACGCCTTACATACAATCGTTCCTGGGCGTCAGACCGAGGTTTGACGCCTCCAACTACGTCGCGCCCACGGCCGTCCTCATCGGTGACGTGACGCTGGGGCATGGCGCCAGTGTGTGGCACCACGTAACGATGCGCGGCGACGTGAACTGGATCCGTGTGGGGGAGCGCTCCAACATTCAGGACAACTCCGTCGTCCACGTCACCCACGGCACGGCGCCGACGCAGATCGGGTCGGAGGTCACCGTCGGCCATCGGGCCGTCATCCACGGATGTACCATTGAGGATCACGTGCTGATCGGCATGGGGGCTATCGTGATGGACCACGCGGTGGTCGGGCAGGACAGTATCGTGGGTGCCGGGGCCCTGGTAACGACCGGTACGAAGATCCCACCGCGCTCAATGGTGCTGGGTGTGCCGGCCCGCGTCGTGCGTACGCTCACGGACGAGGAGGTCGCAGGCATCGGGGAGTACGCGGCTAACTACGTGCGCTACAGCGCCATTTACCGCGGAGAGGAAACGCCGGAACGCAACCCGTTCTATTGAACCTATACCGCATCTGCAAAAGTCAGAGTACATCCTGACCGTCTACCCCCCACACCCATACACATCGAACGCCCGGTGCTTGCCAGTGGAAAACGTATCGGCTGTTAAGACGTGGCTCATCGTCAATCCGAACGCCGGATCTGCGGGGCAGCCGGGCGGCATCCGGGAGCTCATTGCCGATCGCCCGTCTATTATCGTGAAAGAGAGCCGGGCGGAAGGGGACGCCCGGCGGATTGCGGCCGAGGCGGTTCGGCAAGGAATCGACCTGATTGTGGCCGCCGGAGGCGACGGTACCGTCCATGAGGTCGTAAACGGCATCATGGACGCGGCGCCGAAGCGGGCGAAGATGGGGCTCATCCCGATGGGGACCGGCAACGACCTGGCCCGCACCCTCGCGATCCCGAACGACCCCAGGGATGCGCTTGCCCTGCTGCTTGCAGGACGCGATGAGGCGATCGATCTCATCCGGGTCGACGCCGAGGGTGCGTACAGACACCTCGTCAATGCGGCAGCGGGCGGCTTCAGCGGGCAGGTCAACGAGGCGATGAGTGCGGAAATGAAAAGCCAGTGGGGGCCGCTCGCCTATGTTATGGGCGCGGCTACCGTACTGCCGGACGTTACGGGCTACCACACCACCATTGCTTATGACGATGCCCCGCCGGTGCAGATAGAGGCCGTCAACATCATCGTGGCGAATGGCAGGACGGTAGCAGGAGGGGTGCGCGTGGCGCCGTTCGCTAACCCGCAGGACGGCTTGCTGAATGTCGTCGTGGTCGAGAAGAGTTCTGTGTTGGATCTGGCCGCCGTGGGTGCGCAATTGCTCACGGGCAATTATCTGGACAGCGCACACGTCCGGCATCGGACCGCGCGCAAGGTGGAGATCGTCTCGCACCCTGGTATGTGGTTTAACGTGGACGGTGAGCTACTGACGAAAGAACCCATCCGCTTCGAGGTCGTCCCCGCCGCCCTGCACGTCGTAGTAGGCCCGGACTACGTAGCCACCCCAGAGCCGGTCTGATGCCGCACCAAAATCTCCCTTGAACACGCAAACACCCGAACACAACTGTTCACTACCGACTGTTAACTGCCGACTGAATCAGAACGTCCGTCCCTTCCAGTGTATCCGGGGCGCCAGCAGGAGCGCAAACGGCATGGCCAGGACGTAGGCGAACAGGAAGCACTCGAAGAGCGGAAAGGAACGGAGCAGCCCGCGCTGCCGGAGCCTCCGCATCGCCACAGCGATGACGGCGAGGTCGGCGCCGCATTTCAGGAGGATGAGGATAACGGCCAGGAGCGGCGTGAAGAAAAGGCCCAGGGTCAGGAGCGCGTGGGCCAGAAAGACGGCCGTGTATAGCCCGTACGCCCAAACACTGGCACTCGTACCGCCCCGAGCCCATCGTTTGCGCTGCTGGAATGCCTGCCTGAGTGTTGGGAGTGGGAGGGTGCGGTTTGCAAGCCGGTGGTCCAGCAGAAGCTGCACCCGCCATCGGGGGGTCCGGTGGATTGCCCGAAAGAGCGCATAGTCTTCCGTCACGCTGAACGGAAGGGCCGGGTAGCCGCCGACCTCCGCGTAGGCGGTGCGGCGGAATGCCATGTTGTTTCCCATCGCCGTGAGCGGCAAACCGACCCGAGAGGCGGCGGACGCAACGCCCAGGAGCAGGAGCCAATCGAGCGCCTGCACGTCGCCCACCGGCGCAGCGTGCTCGACCGTAGTGACGCCGCACACCATGCCCAGGTCGGGATCCGTAAAGCGCCGGGCCAGGGCCCTCGCCCAGCCGGGCGGCGGCGCGCAGTCGGCGTCCGTCACCAGCAGGAGTTCGCCACGGGCGTGGCGCAGGGCGTCGTGGAGGGCGTGCGCCTTGCCGCGCAGCCCGTCTCGGGACGGGGGTACCTCGACGGGCACGACCCGCACATCCAACGCTGCAAGCCCTCTGACGATCCGCGCGGTTGCGTCGCTGGACTGGTCATCCGCTACGACCAGTTCCAGCTTCCCGGGCGGGTAATCCTGGCGCTGGAGGGCCGCCATGCAACGCCCGATGTACGCCTCTTCATTTCGCGCCGCGACCAGCACACTCACGCAGGGGAGTGCGGAATCGTCCGCTGGGGCGGTTTCCTCGTACGCCGGTCTACCACCGTTAAGTAAGAGCACGGCGACGGCGCTCAACGCCAGGAGGACGTACAGCGCGGTGCAGAGGATCAGAGCGGCGGCCAGGGGCATGGCGCTAGCGGCATTCGAGCGACAGAGCCGGGTCGAGTGCCGGAAATTGCCAGCCCTCCCGCGTGAGGATGCGCAGGACGTTCTCCAGGGCCGGGGGCATCGCGAGCCGTGCCTTCGGGTTGTCGTGCAATACGATCACGGAGCCGGGACGGATGTGCTTCAGGATGAAGCGTTCGAGCTTCTGCGGGGTGGCCCCGGCCAGAAAATCGCCCGGCATGACGTCCCACATCGTAAGGAGCTGCCCGCGCGACTTGCACCATTGCCGCATCTCCCCTGTGAAGTGGCCGTAGGGCGGCCGCATGAACCGGACGGCAGTCCCGGTAAGATCTTCCAGCGTGGCGGTGGTACGGTCCAGTTCGGCGACGAGCCGTTCGGGCGGCGTTCGCCAGGCGTCGGGGTGGGTGAACGTGTGATTGCCGATCACGTGGCCTGCCCTTAACAGGTCTTGCACGGCGGAAGGCAGACGCGCGGCGTGTGAACCGACCAGAAAGAAGCAGGCGCGTGCCGCATATCGCTCCAGGACGTCGAGGATCGGCTGTGTCAACACGTCCGTGGGACCGTCGTCGAACGTCAGGAAAGCCGTTCGGGAGGGTGTGTCTACGCGCCACAACAGGTCCGGAAGGAACCGGGCCACGCGTCGCGGGATGTGTGTGGCGAGTGCAGGGATCATGGGCGCGCGGTACGTTCTTTCCAGCGGAAGCGCCCGAGCAGGCCCGCGAGCGAGCAGTACACGATGTAGGGCGGGTGCAGGATCTGCGCCGCTACGAAATGCCGGAGCAGATGGCTTTGCTTGAAGTGGCGACAGGCGGGATAGAGCACGGCAAATTCGGCGGCTGCCTTGAGCCCCCATACGAGCGCCACGGCGGCCCAGAGTGCCGGAAAGAAAGGAGCCGCCACCGTTCCGGCGATCAGTAGGACGAAGAAGTAGAAGAGGGCGAGTAGTGGAACGAGGATCAGGCGCTGCGGCAGGCGCAGGCTGAGCGAGGCCCAGCGGCTCCGCTGGTGCAGGAAGCTGCCCAGTGTAGGGGCCGGGTCTGTCGTGACCGCTGCGGCCGGGTCGCCACAGAATCGGACGCTCCACCTTTCGCTGCTGGCAACGACGTGCATCAACAGCTCTTCCTCTCCGGCCGAGTTGACTGAGGAATGGCCGAAGCCGCCGAGGAGCATGTAGGTCTCCTTTCGGAAGGCCATGTTGGCGCCGTTGCACAGGATGGGTCGGCCGAGGCCGATGGCGCCGGCGCCCACCGCGATGAGTCCCAGAAACTCGAGTGCCTGCATCTCGAACCACGTGCGGCGTTCCGTATTGTACAACACCGGCCCCGATACGAAACCCGTATCGCCGCGGAAGCACCGGCTGATGGCCTGAATCCAATCCGGTGCTACGGTGCAGTCGGCGTCGGTCAGCATGATGAGAGATCCCCTGGCGTGCCGAATGCCTTCTTCCAGGGCGGACCGCTTGCCGAACCCGGTGCCGTTGGGCCGCTGCCGCATCGTGAGGAGGAGCAGGCCAGGACGATGCGGGGTTTCTTCCACCACGGGTTCGCCCGACGGAGAGACGGGGACGCGGTAGTGAGCCTTTCGCACCCGGCTGACTTCCGCCGGGGTGTCGTCTGTAGAGCCGTCGTCGACGACGATGACCTCAAAACGCTCAGGCGGGTAGTTGCAGGCCAGCACGCTCTCCAGGCACGCTGCGATCGTGCTTTCTTCGTTGCGAGCCGGTATGACCACCGACACGAAGGGCAACGCACGCGCCGCATTCCGATGCCGGTTGGTGTGGTCGGGCTCCGTTCCGCCGGCGAGAGAAGGGTGCAGCGCGCGCCGCAGGCCGACCGCAAAGAGGGAGATGACCGTGGCGTAATACACGCCCAGCAGGATCAATACAGCCGGCCAGAAGGTCATGCGCGCGACTCGATACGTGGTTGCAGGGAGGGCAGCTGAATCCGCTCGGCGTGGTCCAACCTGCCGGCGTGTCCGGATGGCACCGCACTGGCGCCAGACAGCGTCTCATCCGGGGCGCCCTGGGACGTTGAGGATGAGTCGCCGCGATGGAGGCGCAGGCGCATGACCAGCGGGAATCCGATGCACGCAGGCAGCAGCAGATTGATGCAGAAGATCAGGATGGATGCGTCGAATGCATAGGCCCCGCCTACTCCGAGCAGGCCGAAGAAAAAGACGGACGCGCCCTCCCGGATGCCGATGTCGGAGAAGGTCACCGGCGGAATGATGAATTTGGCGTACATGACGAGGGCGACGGCCGCATACCCGGTCAACAGTGGGGCGTGGGGGGCAAAGGCGAAGATAAGCAGCAGAAACTGTCCGGTATAGACGAGGTAGCGAAGCCATGCCAGGAAGAGCAGGACCCCCGCGCTGCGCGTCGTCAGGATCCGCAGGAAGGAGATGTGGCGCCGCCGCTCTTCTTTCCGGATGATCCGCGACAGTACGGCGAATGCGCGGCGGGGGAGCAGGACGATGAGGAGCAGCAGCGACGAAAGGACGAGCCCCAGAAGCGTGAAACCGAACCACACCGTATCGTGCGGCACCGCGACCTCGGCGCGAAAGAACGTCAGGGCGGCCGTGCCCATGACCAGCACGACCGTCAGGTCCATGATGCGGTGGGCCACCGTCATCAGGGCGAGCTGCCATTTGTCCGGCAGCGGGAGATAGAGGGCGCGCCCGGCCCATTCCCCGGCCCGTACCGGCGTAAAGGCCCCCAGGGTGTTCCCCACCAGCAGGGAGGCGAATGAACGGGGGAACGGCGCCTTTGCATCGAGCTCGCGTAGCAGCCGGTGCCACAGGAGCGCCTCGAAGAACAGGTTGAAGGGCAGCAGCGCAACCCCGGCGGCGATCAGGTACGGGTTGGCTGAGGCCGCCGCCGTGATGATCTTCTGAAGGTCGATGAGCCGAACGAGTCCGGCCAGCACCAGAATCGCCAGCAGGACTTTCAGCACGGTATATTTGTTGAACCGTTTCGATGCCACCGCGGCCTGTACCTTTGCCTTGTGATCCGTGCGCAACCGGGGATGAGTATTCGACCGATCAGCAGTCCGTCATAGCAAAATCGGCGCCTAACCTACAGGAACGAGATCAGATAATCCAATCTACCCCCATGAAATTGCACGAAATGCACGGAGATGAATCCATTCGTGGACCCGTGTTGAAAACTGGATTAGGTTTTCCACGAGCGGCATGCTCCTGCTGAAGCCCGGGCCGGCAAGTGGTATTTTAGCCCACACGTTTTTCAACACGAAGCGGTTCTGCCCCCACAATACCGTTTCCGGGCTATCGGAATGCATCTTCCCCCACACCCCCATCCTCCCACACCCCCATCCTCCCACACCCCCATCCTCCCACACCCCCATCCTCCCACACTCCCATCCTCCCACACTCCCATCCTCC
>DASSAV010000295.1:0-2115 GCA_035699265.1 Rhodothermales bacterium | reverse complement strand
ACAACCCGATTGAGGAGCCAGCGATCGTCAGTCTCAAGGATGAACGCATCCTGTACTGGCTCGACCAGGGCGCTCAGCCGACGGACACCGTCCGCAACCTGCTGAGCAAGCAGGGGCTGCTTCTCGGCGCCAGTTTGAAGCGTAAGGGCCGCTCCGAAGAGGAGATCCAGGCTGCAATGCAGCAGCACCGTGAAGCCCGAGCGGCCAAGACGGCGGGCATTAAACTCACGGCGGCCCAGCGGCGCCAGCAGGCTCTTGAGGCCGAGCGTAAGCGTGTCGCCGAGGCGGAAGCCGAGGCTGCTCGCCAGCGTGCCGAGGCGAATGCGGAAGCCAAACGTCAGGCCGAAGAGGCCAAGCGCCGTGAAGCCGAGGAGCGCCTGGCTGCGCAGGAAAATGCCGAACTCCCCCCACCGGCGCCGGTGGAGGAGCCTGCTGCTCCTGAGAATAACGCCGGGCCGAACGAGATTGCCGAGGAGCCGCAGGCGGTCACTGAAACGGCGGAATCCGCCGCTCCGGAAGAGGCGGTGGCGGAGCCTGAGACTGCAGAAGCCGCCCCAGAAGAGGCTGCCCCGGCGGAAGCTCCTCCTGCCACTGATGAAGCCGAAGCCGCTACAGCGGAAGGTAATGAGAAGGCCGCCGCAGAAGGTGGTGAGCCTGCTGAAGAGGAAGAGCCGAAGGCAGAGTAAATGTTCGCTCGTTCGGATTGCGCGCCGGGCTGGTGCACGCGAGACAGGCGATGAAGACATGGCAATCCGGAAGACATCGGACGCGGGCCCTGGCGTAGAGGCCGCCCAGGATCTCCTGCTGGTCGGCAGGTTTGGCCGGGTACACGGGCTTCGCGGAGAGGTAAAGATGGTGCCGGAGACGGGCGATCCGGAGCACCTCCAGGAATTGGAAGCGATCTACGCCGGTCCGGATGAGGAAAGGTCCGTCTTGTTCGGGGTAGAGTCGGTCCGGCTTCAGCAGACGAAGCACGGGGTGACGCTGATCGTAAAGCTGGAGGGCGTGGACACGCCCGAGCAAGCAGATGCGCTTCGGCAGCAACTGGTGTTCGCGCGGGAAGCGGATCTTCCACCGCTCGAAGAAGACGAACTGTATTTACACGACCTCATCGGCCTCTCCGTCGTGACGGAAGAGGGCGAGGAGGTCGGGTCGATCTCTGAAATACTGGAAATGCCGGGGCACTACATGTATGTCGTGTCGCGGCCCGGAAAGCCGGATGCCTGGATACCGGCCGTGGAGGAGTTCGTCGCTGACGTCGATCTCGGCGGCGGCCGGATGGTCATCCGGCCGATAGAAGGATTACTGGACTAGCTGGGAGCAACATGCGAATCGACATCGTCACGGCGCTTCCCGGCATCGTATCCGGTCCTCTGGAGCACAGCATCCTGGTCAGGGCTGCTCGCAAGGGGCTCGTCGACATCCGCGTGCACGACATCCGCGACTATTCGACGGACAAGCACCGGCAGATAGACGACTACCCGTACGGCGGCGGAGCGGGGATGGTGCTCAAGCCCGAGCCGATCTTTGCCTGTATCGAGGCGTTACAGCAGGAGGCGGGCTCTGGTCCCATTGACGAAATCATCTACTTGACGCCAGACGGCGAGGTGCTCAATCAGCAGGCGGCGAATGAGCTTTCGCTGAAACAGCATCTCATCTTGCTGGCCGGTCATTATAAAGGTGTGGACGAGCGCGTACGGCAGGCGCTGGTCACACGCGAGATCTCCATTGGAGACTATGTACTCAGTGGGGGGGAATTGCCAGCTCTCGTACTTGTTGACGCGGTCGTTCGCTTGATACCCGGAGTTCTGGGAGATGCGACTTCCGCCCTTTCGGACTCGTTCCAAGACAATCTGCTGGATGCGCCCGTCTACACCCGCCCACCCGACTTTCGGGGCATGGGCGTGCCGGACGTGCTGCTGTCGGGCGACCACGACAGGGTAGAAGGCTGGCGTGATGAGCAACGGGTGCTGCGGACGCAAACGCGGCGCCCGGATTTACTCGAACAATGACTGCTTGTAGGCCCTGACATCGTCGGCGCATGCCGAAGGTTATGTGGGATCAACCTGTTTGAACTTAGAAACCTGAAATCTAGATAAAAGGAGGTGCGCCATG
>DASSAV010000294.1:0-29301 GCA_035699265.1 Rhodothermales bacterium | reverse complement strand
GGCCTGGTGACGAACCGGGCGGTTACGCCACATCTCACGCGGCAATTCACGCCAGAGGAGCACCGACAGATCCTCGATGCGTTCGATGGGTTCGCGGCGCTGCCGGAGCAGATCGGCGGGTGCGATATATCCGACGACGCGTATTACAGGGTGACGGTACGCCACGATGGGAGCGAGCAGACGACCAACATAAGGGGCTGCGCACTCGGCAGTCATGGGGGTGGACAGGGATTAGAGCGAATACGCCGGATCGTCTCCGCGTTGACTCAGCTAAGCGAGGATATCTCTGAGACGCAGTTGCCCTGGCGCGGTCTGGAGGCGGATTTTAGCACGGACCGCCAAGTGTACCATCCGGGTGAACCCATCACGCTTACAGCGCATGTACGGAACACATCCGACGGCGCACGCTCCCTCTTCTTCGAGCCGGACACCGAGCGTGTCGGATTTAGGCTCTACCGACGCGATGACGGCTCCGGTTTCTCCTTCGAGTACCCTGAGCATGAGGCGGGGCCGCTTTCGGAGCCCTTCGATGAGGTCGTGTTTGGGCCGGGCGAGGAGAAGACATTCACACTGGTCTGGAACGGCGTGGTCCCTGGGGCCGAGGGCGGTACGGAGACACTCGCGCCGGGCGAGTATTCACTGAGGTCTTCCCTCTTGGACACCAGCGGACGGTTTTACTCCGACCGCATAGTTATTACCATAGTGAATGGGTAGCCCATGGCTTCGTCGTGGGTCGTGTGAAAGATGAAGGTTGAGCATTTGGGCGCGCAGGCGTGTGGAGTTTTGCTTGACTGGAAGCGGGGTGATCGGTAATCTCTGGGGATTCATTCGATGTCGCACCCTTTACCGCACGGCAAGATGTCTTCCCCGCGTGAGCAAGCGGAACGTTATCTCCAGAGAGCGCTGGCCAATCCCGACGCCGGTTTCCGCGACGGCCAGTGGGAGGCCATCCGTGGGCTCGTGGAGGATCGGGCGCGGTTGCTGGTCGTGCAGAGGACGGGGTGGGGGAAGAGCATGGTGTATTTCCTCGCTACACGGCTCATGCGGGACGGCGGGGCTGGTCCTACCCTCATCGTCTCCCCGCTGCTGGCATTGATGCGGAACCAGATCGAGGCCGCCGAGCGCATCGGTATACGCGCCGTGACGATCAACTCCACCAACAAGTCTGAATGGCGTGGCGTGGAGGAGATGCTGGCGGGAGACGGCATTGACGTCTTGCTCATCTCACCGGAGCGATTGGGCAACCAGGAGTTTCGGCAGAACGTGCTTTCGGTCGTAGCGGGCCGGGTGGGGCTCCTCGTCGTAGACGAAGCACATTGCATTTCCGATTGGGGGCACGATTTCCGGCCGGACTACCGACGGATCGTGCGTATCGTCCAGGCCCTCCCGCCGAATGTGCCCGTGCTCGCCACGACCGCAACGGCCAACGACCGGGTCGTGGCGGACGTGGCCGAGCAATTAGGAGAGCGGCTCGTGATCAGTCGGGGGACGCTTGCCCGGGGGTCTCTGCTCTTGCAGGCGATCCGGCTGCCCCGTCAGGCGGAGCGCATGGCGTGGCTGGCGGCGTATCTCCCCACGTTGGAAGGGAGCGGCATCGTTTACACCCGGACGGTCAGGGATGCGGAACGCGTTGCAGGGTGGCTACGGGAGCGGGGCATCGATGCGCAGGCTTATCATGCCGCCGCAGGGGACCGCGAGGGGATGGAACAGCGGCTACTGGCCAATGGGATCAAGGCGCTGGTCGCCACGAGCGCCCTGGGGATGGGCTTCGACAAGCCCGATCTCGCCTTCGTCATCCATTTTCAGCGGCCGGGGTCTGTGGTGGAGTATTACCAACAGGTGGGCCGGGCCGGGCGCAACGGCACGCCGGCCTATGGGATCTTGCTCAGCGGGGACGAGGACGATGAGATCACCGACTACTTCATTCGTTCCGCATTTCCTCCGGAAGAGCACGTCGCGTCCGTATTGCAGGCGCTTCGGGGGACGGACGGCGGGCTTACCATGACGGCATTGCAGTCCGAACTGAACCTGAGCTACACCCAGATCGAGAAGGTTCTCAAGATGTTGGACGTGCGCGCGCCTGCGCCGGTGGTCAAGCTGGGCTCGAGGTGGTACGCAACGGCCAATCCTTACACGCCCGATCCGGCGCGAATCGAGCGGCTCACGCACATTCGGAAGGCGGAGCAGGCCCAACTGCTGCAGTATATGTCGGGCGAAGCATGCCACATGGCATTTTTAAGGCGGGCTCTGGACGACGGCCACGTCCAGCCCTGCGGGCAGTGCGCCGTTTGCGCCGGGGGACCGCTCATCGCGGAAGACGTCCCGGAGCACCTTGTCATACAGGCCGTTCAATATCTCAAGCGGAGCTACCAGCCGATCCAGCCGCGGAGGCAGCTTCCGGACAGGAGCCGCATCGATGAGGGGCTGCTGGCAGAAGAGGGGCGCGCGCTCTGTCTCTATGGCGATGCCGGCTGGGGAAGCATGGTCCGCGACGGAAAGTACGTGGAGCATAGCTTCGCCGACGAGTTGGTAGAGGCGGCGGCAGAAATGATGACGACGCGCTGGAATCCGCCGCCCACACCGGAGTGGGTCACGGCTGTGCCGTCGCTGCGCCATCCGGAACTGGTCCCGTCCTTTGCCGGGCGGCTCGCTGAGGCACTGGGCCTTCCGTACGTGGAAGCGATTCGGAAGATCAGAAACACACCAGAGCAGAGGGAGCAGCGCAACAGCCATTACCGGCTTCAAAACATTCGAGATTCGTTTCGAGTACAAATCCCGGCCGGACTGCGCGGCAAGCCCGTACTGCTCGTCGACGACCTGGTGGATTCCGGCTGGACGCTCACCTTCCTCGCCGCTTACCTGCGCAAGAAGGGGGCGGGCTCGGTCTATCCGCTCGCCCTGGCCGTAATCACAGGAGACTGATCCGCATCATGACGACCGATCACATTCTCCCTGCGGACACACAGGCCATTCTTCTCCTCTGCGGGCACTTCGATTCCAGGACCGACGCCGCCGCCAAGCCGCTCACGCTGACGGAGTACAACAGCCTGGCAGCGCAACTTCGGAGGGCGGGTCAGCGCCCCGAAGACTTGCTACAGCAGGCGGGCAGAGACCAGATCGACACGCTTGGCACCGGCAGCGTCAGCCCCGAGCGTCTCACTTCGCTTCTGGAACGTGGCGTACAGATGAGCTTCGCCGTCGAGGCGTGGGCGCGAGAAGGGATCTGGGTAATCAGCCGCGGCGAGCCATCCTACCCGCTCCTGCTCAAGCGCCGTCTTCGGGAATCCGCTCCGGCCTTGCTCTTTGGCGTGGGCAACAGGGCCTTGTTCGATTGCACCGGGCTGGGGATCGCAGGCTCCCGAACGGCAAATGACGAGGTGTTGGGCTTTGTCCGGGACATGGCGATGCGTTGTGCAGCGGAGGGGATCGTGGTCGTTTCCGGAGGTGCCAGGGGGGTGGATGAGGAGGCGATGCAAGCCGCGCTCGCTGCGGGGGGGAGTGTAATCGGGGTACTGCCAGAGGGTGTTTCCAGGCCCGCCGTTGCAAAGGCATACCGTGATTCGATCCAGCAGCAGCGGCTCCTACTCGTGTCGGCCTACCATCCGAAAGCCCGCTGGACGACGGGCAATGCCATGGGCCGCAACAGGCATATTTACGCCTTGAGCACCTGGGTGCTGGTGGCGAACTCAGGGACAGACGGGGGCACGTGGACGGGAGCTGTCGAGAACTTGAAGCACCGTTGGACGCCCCTGTTCGTGCGGGATGGCGGGGATGTGCCGCCTGGAAACAAGAAGCTCATCCAGTCGGGGGCTCTGGCTCTTGCGGACCCATTCGGGCCGGAGGGCGAGACGCTTCGCCAGCGGCTGGATGCGCTTGCCGAGTCCGCGCATGCTGGAGACGGTGCGCCGACGCTGTTTCCGTAGACGTGTTCGCGTGTTCAGGTGTTCAAGAGCGATTCTTAACGGAGCCTGCCCTAAGCGAAGTCGAAGGGTTCAGAATGACATGGGAGTGGTGGGTGACAGGGATCACACCAGCCTTTTCCGCTTGCGGAGGTAGGCTAGGAGGGCGGTGTCGTAGGGTTCGGCGGTGTCGATTTCTACGAAATCGACGTTTTGCTCCAGGCAGCGGCGGCGGAAGTTTTCGCTGAAGAGGCGGACGGCTTCGGCGTAGTTCTCGCGGAGCTGGGCGGGCTGGATGGCCACCTCTTCGCCGGTTTCCATGTCGCGGAAGAGCATGGGGACGTCCGGGAAGCGGAAGTGGCGCTCGGTCTCGCTTTCGAGGACGTGGAAGACGAGCACTTCGTGCCCTCGGTGGCGCAGGTGCCGCAGGGCCTTCAGGAGCGCGTCGTGCTGGCCTACGTTCTCGAAGAGGTCTGTGATGATGACGACGAGAGACCGGCGGGCGATGCGCTCGGCGACCTGGTCCAGCGACGAGGCGGCGCTGGTGCGATGGCCGTCGGATCCGGCTTCAGCGAAGCGTTCCAGCGCGAGCAGGATCTGGCGGAGGTAGGAATGGGTGCTCTTGGGGTCGAGCACCGTGTGTACTGCTTCGTCGAACGCAACCAGGCCGGTGGCGTCACGCTGTTTGATCATCAGGTAATGGAGCGCGGCGGCGAGGTAGGCGCTGTACTCTAGCTTGGAGAGTCCGCTGCTGTAGCGATAGCGCATGGAGGGCGACGTGTCCAGCACGACGTAGTGCCGCAGGTTGGTCTCTTCTTCGTATTGTTTTACATAGTGCCGGTCAGTTTTGGCGTACACTTTCCAGTCGACGTGCCGGAGTTCGTCGCCTGGGTTGTAGGGCCGGTGCTCGGCGAACTCGACGGAGAAGCCGTGGTAGGGGCTCTTGTGCAGGCCCGTGATGAAGCCCTCCACGATGAGCCGCGCCCGGAGCTCCATGTTCTTCAGCCGGGAGACGAAGACGGGGTCGAGATAACGGCGAGGGGAGTCGGGCACTTTCGGGAAAGAGTGAATGAGAGAAAGAGTGAATGAGAGAAAGAGAGGACGAGAGAAGGAGCGGAAGAGAGAATGAGGGAAAGAGAGGCGGAATGGAAGAGAGGAGGAGGCTATGGAGCTGGAAGACCGGGAGCGGGAGAGATTACGATGATGGGGGAGAAGAGTTCATGAGGGTGTGGTTCGTGGCACACAGGCGCTTCGTCTCGTAGGCTCGTAGTTTCCTTCTCTCCTTCTCTCCTTCTCTCCTTCTCTCCTCGTTTCCCGAAACGGCCTGCGTATTTGGTGTGAACGTGGGGTGGGGGGAGAACTGGAACGCAAAATGCCTTAACTTGGCGGCATGGACCCGCAGGATCGCGTCAAAGCCCTACTGATGGACCCCCTGGATCTTGACCGTACGTTGAACCGTATGGCGCGGCAGATCGTGGAGCAACTGGATCCCGAAATGGACGTGCAGCGGAGCTTTGCGTTGATCGGGATGCAGACGCGAGGCGTCTACCTGGCCCGCCGCCTCCAGGCCAAGATCCGGGCCGTCGAAGAGCTGGACGTGCCGCTCGGCGTGCTCGACGCCACGATGTACCGGGACGACTTCCGCCTGCGCCTGAAGCAGCCGGTCGTCCGCGCCACCAACATCCCGTTCGACATTTCGGAGCGGCACCTGGTGCTGGTGGACGACGTGTTGTATACGGGCCGCACGGCTCGGGCCGCTCTGGATGCGCTCATGGATCTCGGACGGGCCGCCTCGGTGCGGTTCCTGGTCATCGTGGATCGCGGCCTGCACGAACTGCCCATCACGCCGGACTACGTCGGGCGCGAGGTGCCGACCCTGCGGGGGGAGGAGGTACGGGTGAGACTGGATGAGATCGACGGCCGGGAGGGGGTCTGGCTGGTGGAACACCCCGACGCGCAGGCGGCCTGAGGAACAGCGCGAGGAAGCATCATATGGAAAGAACGATGGTCGCAACGGGAGAGGAGGAGCAGAGCGAGGCGCTCACCGCGCTCAACCATCGCCATTTACTCGGCCTCGCCACCTACGGCGCCGCGGAGATACAGCTCGTCCTGGAGACGGCCCGGCAGTTCCGGGACGTGCTCAACCGGCAGATCCCGCGCGTGCCCACGCTCCGCGGCTTCACCATCGTGAATCTCTTCTTCGAGCCCTCGACGCGCACGCGCATTTCCTTCGAGCTGGCCGAGAAGCGGCTGTCGGCCGACGTGGTCAACTTCAGTGCGTCCGGGTCGTCGGTCTCCAAGGGGGAAACGCTGAAGGATACGGCGCAGAACCTAGAGGCGATGAAGATCGACATGTGCGTGATCCGCCACAAGAGCGCCGGTGCCGCGCATTTTCTGACACAGGTAGTCGACGCCGTGGTCGTCAATGCCGGCGACGGCGCGCACGAGCACCCGACGCAGGCGCTGCTCGACATGCTCACGATGTCCGACCACTTCCCTTCCTTCGAGGGCCTGAACGTGTCGATCGTCGGCGACATCATGCACAGCCGCGTGGCGCGGTCGAATATCTACGGGTTGACGACATTGGGCGCGAACGTGACGCTGTGCGGTCCCAGGACGATGATGCCGGTTGCAATCGAAGAGATGGCGCCGAACGTGCGGGTGACGAGCAACCTGGGGGAGGCGCTGGAGGGGTGCGACGTGGCCATGGCGCTACGCATCCAGCTAGAGCGGCAGGAGGCGGGTCTCTTTCCGAGCCTGCGCGAATACCACGAACGCTTCGGCATCCGGATGGAGCACCTGGAGCGGCACCCCGACCTCATCGTGATGCACCCCGGTCCGGTGAACCGGGGCGTGGAGCTGGCGAGCGAGGTGGTCGACCACGAGCGAGCGGTGATCCTGAATCAGGTGACGAACGGGCTGGCGGTGCGGATGGCGGTGCTGTACCTGCTCTCCGGGGTGCCGGGGCCGGAAGGGCAGGGGTGAGAGGAGGAGAGAAAGAGAGAATGAGGGAGAGAGTGAAAGAGAGGAGGAGGGGAAGAGAGGAGGAATGGGGGAGTGAAAGAGAGAATGAGGGAAAGAGAGGGAGAGGGAAGGAGAGGCCGAAAGGGAGAGAGGACGGGTGGGGGGTTCCGGTTTTTCTGGGCTGCTTTAATATAGGCGGACGGTGAAGGCTGCGCCGGGTTTTTGCTGCGAGGCTTCGCCGATGACGGCCCAGCGGTCGTTTTGTGCGATGGCGGAGCCGAAGGCGACCTCGCCGATGTCGAACACGCGCTCCAGGTTCCAGTGGACGGTTGCCGGGTCGTAGAGGTAGGAGTAGACGACGCGGTCGATGTTGAAGTTAAGGCCGAGCTGTTCGTCGTAGCCAACGACGAGGGCGCGGTTTCCGCAGAGGGAGACCTCGGCGCCGAAGCCGCCGTCGTCGTAAGGCACCTCGGGCCGAAGCGTTTCGGTCAGTTTCCACGCCCCGGACGAGAAACGGGTATACAGGGTGGCGATGCCGGATTTGCGGGGGCCGTCGCGGCTTTCGCCGATGAGCAGGTGGCCGCCGTCGAGCGCGAGCGAGATGAAGAAGTCGTCCACCTTCGGGATGCGCTGTACCTCGCGCCAGGAATCCGAGGCCGGGTCGCGCTCGAAAATGTAGACGGAGCCGGGCTTGTAGCGGAAGTACGTGGAGGCGGCGACCGCGAGCCGGTCGCCCTCAAGATCGCCGCTGCCGCCGAAAACGCCGGCCGACAGGGAGCCGCTGCCGACGAGGCGGGCCGAGCGGTTCCACGTGCCTGTTTCCGGGTCGCGGTCGAACACGTAGGCCGCGCCGCTGTAGTGGCCGTCCGAGACGTCTCCCGAGGTCGTGACGAGTGCGCGGTCCCCGTCTAAGGAGACGGAGGAGGCGAAGGCGCCCTCCTCGACGCCGGGATCGCCGGTGAGGCGGGCTTCCTGGACCCATTTGCCCGAGAGAGAGTCCAGGTGGAAGACATAGGCCGCGTTCGAGACGGCCTCGGCGAAGAAGGGCTGTGCGGAGCCGATGAGCACGCGGTCTTTGCTGATGGCGACGGTGCGGCCGAAGAACCGGCCTTCCTCGCAGTCGTCTGCGGCCAGCTTCGCTTCCTGCTGCCAGGTGTGGAGCGTATCGTCCCATTGGAAGATGTAGGCGGCACCCGAGTTTTCGCCGCAGACATTCTCTGCACTGGCTCCGACGACGACGCGGCCGCCGTCGACCGCGACGGCATCCCCGAAGAAGTTGCCGGCGGTGGTGTCCGGATGTTCGATCCGGGAGATCTGGGCCTGTGCGGGCCGGACGCATGCGGCGAAGGCAATGCAGAGGAGGAGCAGGGCGAGCCTCACGTCATATGCCTTCGTTGACTTCATTGCGTGGTTGTGAATCAGTCCCACCGAATCATGGTAGGCGGGTGCGGGTTGAAGGTTAAAAGGTTGAATGTTGAAGGTTGGGGGAGGCCAACGCCTCAGGAGCGCATTACTTTTGACGGTTTACATGTCGATTGAAGGGAACAGGTATCACGTCTGGGGGACGGCGGCGAGTTGTTCGGCGATCTGTTCCCAGTGGGCGTAGAGGTTCTGGAGTTGTTGCCGGACGAGGTCGTAGTCGGTGGTCGTTTGCTGTGACCGCGCGGGATCCTGGTAGAGATCCGGGTCGGCGAGGAGTTGTTCCAGTTTCGCCTGCTGTGCTTCCCGCGCCATGATGTCGCCTTCGAGCTTCTGGTAGAGCTTGCGCAGTTGCTTCTGAGAAAGTGCGTCGGGGTCGTCGTTTGTGGTCGTATTCGAGGGCGCCAGCCCCTCGCGGTAGCGCCGGTTGCGTTCCTCGGCTTCCCGGCGCTTCTGTTCTTTGGTTTTGCGCCCGCCGCCGTTCGAGGAGGGGCGGCCGTTACTCCTTGCGGGCTGTGTGTCCATTGCGGCAGGCCCCCCCGCGAGGCGGCTGGCCGTGCCATGCTCGATCTGCCAGTGGTAGTCTGTGTAGTTGCCGACGAACTGCCGGATCTGGCCGTCCTCCACGCGCCAGACCTGGTTCACGACCTGGTCGAGGAAGTGGCGGTCGTGGGAGACGACGACGAACGTGCCGCTGTACTGCTTGAGCGCCTCGATGAGCACGTTGATGGACTGGATGTCCAGGTGGTTGGTAGGCTCGTCGAGGATGAGGAAGTTCGCCGGGACGAGGAGCGTGCGGGCGAGCGCCACGCGGCTTTTCTCACCACCCGAGAGGACCCCGATTTTCTTGAACACGTCGTCCCCGCTGAACAGGAACGCGCCCAGGATGGAGCGGATCTCCGTTTCGCTCTGGCCGCGGGCGTGGCTGCTGAGCGACTGGAGGATGGTGTCGGTGGGATTGAGGGAGTCGGCCTGGTGCTGGGCGAAATAGGTGAGGCTGACGTTGTAGCCCAGGGTGCGCGTGCCGTCGAACGGCTCGGTGCCGTTGACGATGCGGGCGAGCGTGGACTTACCGGCGCCGTTCCGTCCGATGAGCGCGATTTTGGCTCCCCGCTCGATTGTGACGGGCCCGGCATCCTGGAAGACGTGCAGGCCGCCGTCTGGCGTGTCGTACGTCTTCGAGAAGCGGGAGAGTTCGAGGACGGTGCGTCCGGAGCGCGGCGGTTCGGGGAAGCGGAACGCGATGGCGGCCGCGTCGGAAGGCGGCGGCGGGATGCGTTCCAGCTTCTCCAGCATCTTGATGCGGCTCTGGGCCTGCTTCGCCTTGGTAGCTTTCGCCCGGAAGCGTTCGACGAAGCGTTCCATTTCGGCGATCTGCTTCTGCTGGTTGTCGTAGGCGGCCTGCTGAAGCTCGCGCCGCGCGATGCGCTCCGTAAGATAATGGGTGTAGTTGCCCGGGTATTCCGTCACCTGTCCGTTCACCAGCTCGGCGATGGTAGTGACCATGCGGTCGAGGAAGTAGCGGTCGTGCGAGACGATGACCACGGTCCCGTTATACGACTTGAGGTAGCTCTCCAGCCAGTCGATGCTGTCGATGTCGAGGTGGTTGGTGGGCTCGTCGAGCAGGAGGAAGTCGGGCCGGCGGAGGAGGAGGCGGGCGAGGGCTACGCGCATGCGCCAGCCGCCTGAGAAGGTTCGGAGGGGGCGGTGGATGTCGTCCGGGCTGAAGCCGAGGCCGGTGAGGACGGCTTCAGTTTTAGATTGAATCAGGTGCGCTTCACGGGCGACGAGTTGGGCGTGGACCTCTTCGAGCCGGTGGAGCAGTTTCAGGTACGCCTCGCTCTCGTGGTCGTCGGATTCGCCGAGCGCATGGGTGATGCGGTGTTCTTCTTCCTGGAGACGCAATACGTCGTCGAACGCATGCAGGGCTTCCTGGAGCACCGTCCGCTCGGACTGCGCTTCTTGCACGTCCTGTTCGAGGTAGCCGACGGACATGGATCCGCTGATGGCGGTCTCTCCCGAATCGGGACGCTGCTGTCCGGAAATGAGGCGCAGGAGGGTCGTCTTGCCGGCTCCGTTCGGGCCGACGAGGCCGATGCGCTGGTTGGGTTTGATCGTCCAGGTGATGCCGTCGAGAACCTGTTGCCCGCCGAAGGCGAGCGATATATTTATGAGCTGGAACATGTACGATTCTGAAAGTGGAACGCTGCCGATCTGGCCCGATTGCGTCGCGACAGGGTTGAAGGCGGGTACGCGGAGACGCCGTCGGGAGCGGCGGGTGTAACGTAGTTGTCCGAGGAAGCAAACCCCATTCCCCTTCCGATGGATCCGAAACGGGCCGAATTCCCCGGATCTTGAGACAGGGGGAAGGGTCTGCCGGGGGAGTTGTAGCCTATAGTGGGCAGTAGAGTCCGGTCAGACTCAATAGGCGTGTTCGTGGACGAAGCCTTTCCAGAGGGTCAACCACATGATCTTGAAGTCGAGCCCGAGGGACCAGTTCTGGATGTAGTACAGGTCGCATTCGATGCGCTTGTCGATGGAGGTGTTGCCCCGCCAGCCGTTAACCTGGGCCCATCCGGTGATGCCTGCCCGCACCTTGTGCCGGAGCATGTAGCGGGGGACGCGGCTGCGGAACTCCTCGACGAAGACCGGGCGTTCGGGGCGGGGGCCCACGACGGACATATCGCCCTGGAGGACGTTGACGAACTGGGGGAGTTCGTCGAGTGAGGTGCGGCGGAGGAAGCTGCCCAGGGGAGTGGCGCGGTCCTGGGCGGGGGTGGCCCAGACGGGTCCGGTCGTCTCCTCCGCGTCCACCGGCATGGAGCGAAACTTGAGCATCTGGAAGCGGTGGCCGTTGAGGCTCATGCGTTCCTGGCGGTAGAATACCGGCCCCCTGGAGGAAAGCTTGATGCCGGCCGCGATCAGCAGCATGAGCGGGGAGGTGGCCACGAGGAAGGCAGAGGCGAAGGCGACGTCCAGCAGGCGTTTCACGAGCCTGCGGGTCTCCAGGGGGGCCTCGTCGATGATGTGGATCACCGGCAGGCCGTTGACGTCCGTAATCCTGCTGTTGAGGATGTCGAACTGGAACAGGTCGGGGACGAGGTAGACGTGGGCGAGCCGAACGGAAAGCTCGTCTACGATCCGCTCGATCTTGTCGGCGGCGCGGAGGGGAAGGGCCACATAGACGTAATCCACCGGGCGGCCCTGCGTTTCAAATTGATCGATCAGCATCGTGACCTCTTCCGTTCGCCCGAGGATCTCGGCGGAGAGGGGCTTGTGGTCGTCTAGGAACCCGACCACCTCGAAGTCGATCCAGGGATATTCACGGAACGACCTCGCCAGCCGGCGTCCGGCCTTCCCGGCGCCTACGATGAGGACGCGCCGCACATTCCGGCCGCGCTGGCGGGCCCGCCGCAAGGTCGCATAGAGCGCGACGCGCAGCACGATCATGAACACGGGTGTGATGACCCCGAACAGGATCATGTGGAGCCGGGAGAACGAGAAGGTCCGGTAGAACGCCAGGGAGGCGGTCACGAGGAGAAGTCCGAACGCGACGGCTCGCGCCACGGCAAAGACGAGGAGCGGGAGGCGCTGCGCCCGGCTGGCCGCGTAGAGGCCGGAAGCATAAAAGACGGATGCCGAGAGGAAGAGCACCCAGGGGAGCAGCTGGAGGTATCGAACCGGGGGCACCCACTCGGGCGGGGTGAGCAGGTCGAAGCGAATATAATACGCCAGTGCCCAGCCCAGCGCGACAAGCGCCAGGTCGGCGAAAAAGAGGAGCCGCTGGTACAGGCGGCTTTGCTCCTTCAGCATGACGCCCTTCTGGAAGAGTTACACTACAGACCGTAGCCCTTCGTCATGCGCAAGCGGTGGATGTGTTTTCGGGGTAGCGTGGTTCCAGGGAGAATATACGATGTTTTGTGGAAATTGCGTAAGGGTCAGTGTCTTGTGTCCGCAACGCTACAAGTTCAGGTGTTCACAGACTGGACAGACAAGGGCTCATACCAGATCTACACAACGATAGTGCATACCTGCCCATCTGCTGGAATGTCATCCTGGGCGGAGTCCCGACGCCAGTCGGGACGGAGTCGAGGGATCCCACATACGAGCGCATTGCTGTAGGATGGGATCCCTCGACAAGCTCGGGATGACAAATGCAATTGCTCATGCACTATCGTTTCCCAGAACTGGTACCAGAGATCCCTTCGTCGGTTGCTGCCTTCAGGACGGGGGCTGCGGGCACGCTGCGATAGTAAATGCGATAGTAAAAAAAGCCCCGGCTGTGGGGTGGCCGGGGCTTTTTTTATTGTGGGACCTCGGAGACATCATAGGTTGTACTTGATGTCTCGTGCGATCCGGTCGACGGTCTGGCGGACGCTCTCGCGGGTTTCGCCTGTTTTTTCGTGGATGTGGCCTTCCAGTTGCTCACGTTGACCTTCGTAGCGGTCCAGGTCGTCGTTCGTGAGGTCGCCCCAGGATTCCTGCAGGCGGCCTTTGAACTGTTTCCAATTGCCTTTCCCTTCTTGTTCACGCGGCGTCATGTCGTCACCGTAGGTTTCGTTGATTGCACCTTCTGCATTTGCAGAATGGGACTGAAACCACCGAGCGAGGGGGAGTATCCGATCCCGGCTTTACGGTTGTTGCTTCGTTACACAGGCGAGGAAATGTAACGGATGGCGGTGATTCCGGGGCGGGGCGTAAACGACGAAAGGCCCGGCCTGACGGCCGAGCCTTTCGATGAGCGGAAAGCTGCACGAGCTTACCAGGAGCGACGACCACCGCCGCCGCCGCTGCCACCGCCGTAGCCGCCACCGCCACGTCGGTCGTTCTCGCGTCCACGACCGCCGCCGCCACCGCCGCGGTTGCCGCCGCCGAAGCCGCCGCGGCTGCCGCCGGAACGCTCTTCGCGCGGGCGCGCTTCGTTGACGGTGAGGGTGCGGCCGCCGAAGTCCTGGCCGTTGAGTTCGTTGATGGCCGAATTCGCCTCGGTGTTGTCCGGCATCTCAACGAAGCCGAATCCGCGCGAATCGCCCGTAAACTTGTCCTTGATGATAGCAGCGGAGCTGACAGTTCCGTATGCTTCGAAAGCTTCGCGGAGTTCGTCCTCCGTGGTCCGGTGAGGCAGGTTGCCTACGTAGATGTTCATCTTACCGTGATGATTATGAAACCGCATCAGGCAACCGCCAAATAGAGAAGCTTTCCACAACAGGGGCCTATACACGCGCACCCTGGTAGAAAGCTTGAGACAGCGACCGACGATGCAATGAGTGATACGTGCATTAAAACTTACGCATCAGGAACGGGTTCCGCATCATTTCGAGTTTACAGCAGATTATTTTTGCGGCCCGGTTACAGTTGTACTCGAGTGTTCACGTGTTTGGGTGTTCATGTGTTAGAGTATTCCGGAGACGTCTTCAAACCGCAGGTTCACGGAGTATATGGCCCCGGTGGGGTGCTGGACTGCGTTTAGCATGACGTGGACGAGGGCACTGACGAGGCGTTCAACCCACCCGCGCCATACCCAGCCCGCGGGGGAGATGGTAGCGCTCGAAGTAGTCGCGGATATGCCCGTGCTCGGGGAGGCGGAGGTGAGGGTCGCGCTCGATGAGGGCGAAGGCGGCCTTGCGGGCTAGCATGAGGATCTCGACGTCTTGCGTGATGTCGGCGATTTTGAACGCGGGGAGCCCGCTCTGGCGCGTTCCGAAGAAGTCGCCCGCCCCACGCAGCTTGAGGTCGATTTCGCTGATCTTGAAGCCGTCGTCTGTGGCGGCCATCGCTTCCAGGCGTTCCTCGGCCTCGTGGGAGCGCTTGTAGTCGGCCATGAGGATACAGTAGCTCTGTTCTCCGCCGCGCCCGACGCGGCCCCGCAACTGGTGCAACTGGCTGAGCCCGAAGCGCTCGGCGTGTTCGATTACCATGACGGTCGCGTTCGGGATGTCGACGCCCACCTCGATGACGGTGGTGGCGACCAGGATGTCGGTTTCGCCGCTCTTGAACCGGGCCATCGCCTCATCTTTTTCATAGGGGAGCATGCGGCCGTGGACGAGGTCGACCCTGTACGGCCGGAATTCTTCCGTCAGGTGCTCGTAGCCGCTTTCCGCGTCCTTTAGATCGAGCTTCTCGCTTTCCTCCACCAGGGGGTAGACGACGTAACACTGGCGGCCTTCGCGGAGCTGCGTCCGCACGAACTCGTAGACTTCGCCGCGCCGCTTTTCGGTGCGGACGGTGGTTTTGATGGGTTTTCGTCCGGCGGGGCGTTCGCGCATGACGCTCACGTCGAGGTCGCCGTACACCGTCAGGGCCAGCGAACGCGGGATGGGGGTCGCGGTCATGAGCAGCATGTGCGGGTTTTCACCTTTCTTGAACATCTCCGCTCGCTGCATGACGCCGAAGCGATGCTGCTCGTCGACGACGGTGAAGCCGAGCCGCTGGAACTGCACGGTCTCTTCGATGAGGGCGTGGGTGCCGACGGCCACGTGAGCACGGCCCTCGACGAGGTCGGCCAGGATCTCTTCGCGCAGCAGTTTGCTCTGTCCGCCGATCAGGAGCCGGGTCTCCACGCCGAGTGGGTCCAGGTATTTCTTGAGGTTGGCGTAATGCTGCTCGGCGAGGATCTCGGTGGGCGCCATGAAGGCGCTCTGGTAGCCGCTGTCCAGCGCGTGCATCATGAGCGCCACGGCAACGACCGTCTTCCCGCTCCCGACGTCGCCCTGGATCAAGCGATTCATCTGGAGCCCGCTCTGCGTGTCCTGGACGCAGTCCCGGATCGCTTGCTGCTGGGCGCCTGTAAGTTCGAAGGGCAGGATCTCCTCTATGAACCGGCGATGATAATCGCCGGGCGGGCCGAAGGTGATGCCGGCAACGTCCTGCCGGGTCTGCCGGGTCGCCGCCAGCATGAGTTGGAGGAAGAAAAGCTCCTCGAACTTCAGGCGCTCGCGGGCTCGGGCCAGCTCGCCCTGGTTCTTGGGGAAGTGGATAGCCCGCAGGGCAACGCGGCCGTCCAGCAGGTCGTACTCGCTCCGGATCCACGCCGGCATGATCTCCGGCACTTCGAGCCCGTGCTCTTTGAAGAGGCCGTAGATGATCCGGCGGAAGACGCGGCTCGTGAGGCCGACCTTCTCCAGCGAAGCGCCGCCCGGATAGAGCGGGATGATGCGCCCCGTATCCAGCGCGGCGCCCACCTCGTCCAGCTTGTCGAAATCGGGGTGGGTGAGGGAGAACTGGTGCCCGAACTTCTGCGGTTTGCCGTGGAAGGCGACCTTCTCGCCCGCCTTGAAAAGCCTGCTGATCCAGGGTATCCCGTGAAACCAAACGCACTTCAGCTTGCCGCCGCTCTCGTCCTCGACGATGAGCTCGAAGCGCCCACGCCCGCGGCCCGGTATGAAGCGGGTGTTCCGCACGTTGCCGACCACGGTGACCGCAGCCATCGCTTCATCCAGGCTCCGGATGGGCGTTACGGTCGAACGGTCCAGGTAGCGGCGGGGATAATACTGGAGGAGGTCGCCGAAGGTGTGGACGCCCGCCTTCGAGAGCGCCTCGCCTTTTTTCGGACCGACGCCGTGCAGGTACTGTATTTCGCTGGTGAGCGGGCTCGTCGACATGTCAGGCATCGTAGGCCGGGGCGGGGCAGGAGCGCCTCGCCCGACGGGACGCCGGAGCCGAATGCGCCCTTCCCCTGGCGTCAGGATCCGTCAAAAGGCGCCGAAGATCCAGATGGCGAGCACGACGATACCCAGGGCACCCACGAGGATGAGGAAGATGTTTTCTACCAGGCGATTCATGGAAATACGTAGGAGAGGATTGGAGTAGAAAGGAGGCACGCAGCACGTCCAATATACGACACGTGCGTGGAAGGTCCGTTGATGCAAAATGACCGCTGTTGTTCCATGTCAATCAACAGTTAACAGGGGAGCAAGCGATTTCCTGCCGCATGCGATCCTTCGGCTTCGCTGTTAATGACGTGAGATCTTTCAGGGAGCGCTCGGGGTCTGGGGTGGAGCACACCCTTTCCCCCAAACTCCCTTTCCCGAACCCCGCTCACACGCTCAGCGGATTCCGGTGCCGTAACGTTTCGGGCAAACGTGAACGAAACCTGCACCCCGGCGGCGGGGGCACTTGTACACCCTTATCCCGCCGGGCTCACTCGTGCGTAGAGCGTTCGGGTGTACGTTCGTGCCGGAGGCGTGAAACTGTTCTTTGCAGACGATTATAGAGGAGGTGGAGTATGAAGAAGCTGCTGATGCTGCTCGCCGGGCTGAAGCTGATCCGAGCGTCCCAAAGTCCGGGCGAACCGAGTAAACCGAGTGAATCGCAGAGCCCCGGCAGGCCGAGTGCCGCTACATTCATGAGGGGTATGGGCGCCGGCATGGGGATCGGGGCGCTCTCGATGTACGTTTTCGACCCGAACTGGGGCCATCGCCGCCGGGCGCTGGCGCGCGACCAGGTGATCCGTGCGAGAAACAAGACGAATTATGCGGCCAACGTGACCGCAAGCGACGTCCGCAACCGAACGAAGGGCGTGCTGGCGGAGATGCGGGGGCTGTTCAGGGGCGACGGGATGGCGCCGGATGAGGTGGTGATCGCGCGCATCCGCTCCAGGATGGGGCGGCGAATCACCCATCCGCGCTCGATAGAGGTCACCTGCCTGGACGGCCACGTGACCCTCAGCGGGAGCATCCTGGCATCCGAGGTGAACGCGCTCCTGCGCTGCGCACAGTCCGTACGGGGCGTAAAGAGCGTGGAAAACCGGCTCGACGTGCACGAAGTGCAGGATGACGTGCCGGGCCTGCAGGGCAAAGGGTATGGCCTGGCAGGCAGACGCACCTCCGAACTCTGGTCGCCCACCACACGCCTCGCGGCGGGTCTGGCGGGCACGGCGCTCGTGACGTATGGCGCAGCCAGGCGCGGTCCGCTCGGCATCGGGCTCGGCGCCTTCGGGGCCGGCCTCGTGACGCGCAGCATGACCAACCTGGACGCCAAACGGCTCACGGGCATTCAGGGCGGTCGCAGCGCCGTACGCATCAACAAGGCCATCAACATACACGCGCCCATCGAGGACATCTTCGGCTACTGGGCCAACTTCGACAACTTCCCGATGTTCATGCGGAACGTCAAGGAGGTAACCGACCGGGGCAACGGGCATTCGCACTGGAAGGTGAAAGGCCCGGCTAGTACCGTCGTCGAGTGGGACGCCGAGATCACGGACTGGCGCGAGAACGAGGTCGTAGCGTGGCAGAGCCTGCCGGGAGCCTCGGTGGAGAACACCGGGACCGTCCGTTTCCTGCCGAACCCGGACGGTTCGACGCGGGTGGACATCCACCTGAGCTACAACCCGCCTGCCGGCGCCATCGGGCACGCGATCGCTTCACTGGTAGGCTCCGACCCCAAGCGGGAGATGGACGAAGACCTCGCCCGCATGAAGACGATGATCGAGACCGGCCAAGCCCCGCACGATGCGGCAGACCCGGTCTTGCACGACATCCAAGAGTCGCACTGACGCTGCGAAGATCCTATGAGCCTGCGAAAGTAGGAGAGGAAGAGAGGAGGAAGGCGAGAGGTTCTGAATCCAAAATCTAAAATTCAGAATCCAGAATGGAGGAAGGGGGCGGTGGGGCCGGGCGGCTCCGCCGCTTCCTGTTACTGCTCCTGCCACCTTAAGGCTGCATGCACCATTTCATGCCCGCATTTCCTCTGGCCGTACCTCCTCAAAGCTGTAGCGGCGCCTCAGATCATCCAGGTCGATGCGGCGAGAGGCGTTCGAGACCTCGATCTCGACCAGGCGGTTATCTTTGTCGAAGTGGACGGTGATGTCCGGATCTTCGGCGTCGTGCCCGTGCTGGGAGATCGCGTCTGAAAGCCTGATGTGCAGCATGTCCACGTCAGGCCAGTATTCAATTCTCATGGCTTGGGCCTCCGCTTGCGCGTTTAATCCGGCGCATCCCAATCTGGTGCTCAAAATAAGCAGTGGTGTTCATATCCGAAGGAGGGCAGACCTTGAAAGGCGGTTGGTAAAAAAGGAGTATATGGGACATCTCCTTGAGATGGGCAAGCCATCTACGTTCGTCATTCCCAGACTTGCCTCCCGCTGTCCCAGGCCGTCGCCCGCTCCGGACGAGCCGCAGGTCAAACCATGGCCCGTACTGCCCCCAATAGGGCCATGTCGCCGACGTGCCCGCCTCTGAATCATTCATTACAAGAAATGGACTGCAACGCGGGGGCTTATGGACGGTCGGCGGGTTGTGTCGCTTCATTTTATAGCGAACAACAGTGCAGGGCGCTGCCCTGGAGAGGTGTTATATGACGACCGAGACGATCTGGATCATCGTGGCGGCGGTGGTGGCAGTCATTCTAATCGCCGTGGCGATCTATGCAGTGACCCGCCGGTCGCGGGCGCACGCCCACGTTGGCCACAAGGAACTGCACGACAGCCACGAGGCGATGACGCGGGAAGTGGCCGGGCTGCGCGACCAGGTGAAACTGCTGGCCGACAAGGTGGACCGTCAGGACCGGAGCTACACGTCGCTTCGGGAAGAGTTTTTGCGCGGGCAGCAGGATCTCGCGGGCCGGCTCGAAGGGGTCGGAAATCTGGAAACCACGGGGCGGGAGCTTCAGGAGCAGATCTTCGAGCTGCGCGAGGAGCATAAGGTATTGATGCAGCGCGACGAGCGCCACGAAAGGGCCGTGCAGGACATTCAGGAGGAAGTGAATACCGTTCGGAGCGCGGTAGGAACCGATGGCCGGCGCACGATAGGATCCCGGTAGCCTTCCGGCCTGTCCGTTACGCCCCGGTGGAAGCCACGCCGGGGCGTTTTGCGTTTAGAGGTACGCATGCGCGGGGGCTGGCGAAAATCATGCGCTCTCAAAGGTTTAGAAGTACGCCTCCCAGCCGATACGTTGAGCAGGAATACCTTGCCATTGCTCGAACGCCCTCAACGAAGCGCTCCATGGAAGTAGCGGCCTGGATGAAAACCGTGCAGCAGACGACCTCGCCGAAGCGTCGCGCAACCCCGAATTCCGCTACCCAGGCGCGATGCATGCGGATAGCGCAGCACGCGGCCCGGCTGGCGGGGCTGCCCTATGTGGCGATCGCTACGCTGGACGAAGTCGGGCAGTGGCGGCTGAAATGCCAGGGCCTGGACAGCAGGCCGGCCATCCAGAGCACGTCCATCTTCGCGGAGGCGGCGCTCTCTGATGGACCGCTCGTAGTCGAGAATACCCTCGAGGACGTGCATTTCGCGGCCAGCCCGCTCGTGACGGGTCCATCTGCCGTGCGCTTCTTCGCAGGGGCGCCGCTCCGGAACGCAGACCATGTCGTACTCGGCGTCCTGTGCGTTATGGGGGGAGAGCCGCGCAGGCTTTCGAAGGAGGAAAGCGAACTTCTGGAAGATGCTGCCGCGATGCTGGTCGAATGCATGGAGCAGCAGGGCGAACACGAGCGTGAGCACGCCGTGCTGGAGTCCATACAAGAGACCGTCTTCGAGCTGGATGCGGAGGGGCGGTGGACGTTTCTAAGCCCCGCCTGGAGCGCCCTTACCGGCTTTTCGGCCACCGAATCGCTGGGCCATCCCTGGGATGCGTTTATCCACGAAGAAGACCGGGAACGCGCCTGCTCCGAGCTTCGGCGCATCCTGAACGACGGGGCGGACACGTGCCGCCTCAAGATCCGCTTCGTGAACGCGGAGGGCGGCTTCCGGTGGGTCCTGCTGCGCGCGATCCGCCATGGGGACGACCGGGGCCGAACGGTCGGTGTGCGGGGCACGCTGGCGGATGTCGAGGACGAGCAAGAAGGTGGAACCGGGCGCGACCGACAGGTCGTTGAGCTCGAATACGAGCGGACGCGGCTCCGCTACGTCTTCATCCACACCCCGGCGTTCATCTGCATTCTGCGGGGTCCGAACCACGCCTACGAGATGGCGAACCCGGCATATCTCCACTTGATGGGGGCGTCCGACGTACAGCGCCGGACGGTCGCGGAGGTCGTGCCCGAATCGGTCCGTGACGAGTATGTCGATCTGCTGGATTACGTGTACCAGAGGGGTGAGCCGTTCGTGAAGGCCGAGACGCCGGTGCACGTGCCTGGCGCTTCGGGGGATTCCGGGCTGCGGTATGTAAACTGGTTGTACGAGCCGCTCCGGAAGGCCGATGGAACGGTGACCGGCGTTTTCGTGCACGGCGTGGACGTAACCGAACAGGTGCTAGCCCGCGAGAAGGCCGGCCAGACTTCGCAGGCTGGCCTGATGCTCATCGACAGCTTGCCGGAGGTCGTCTGCACGGTCGACCGGGACGGCCGGTTCGCGCAGGTCGGCGCCGCGAGCATCCACGTCTGGGGATACGACCCGGAAGAACTGGCAGGCCGCGACGTGGCCGATGTCGTCTTCCCGGAGGACGTCGCATACACGCTGGAAGCGATAGAAGGCTGCGAGGCGAGCCATAGCATCGGCCGCTTCGAGAGCCGGTGTCTGCGGAAAGACGGCCGGGTGGTGCAGATGCACTGGTCCGCTTCCTGGTCGGACTCCGACGAACTCCTGTACGTGGTCGCCCACCTCCTCACGGCACAGTCCACGGGCGAGGCGGTCTCACAGGAACCCGAGGATCGCAACAAACTGCTCATAGACAACGTCCGCGACCATGCGATCGTCATGCTCGACGCGGCGGGGTGCATTTCGAGTTGGAACGCCGGGGCGGAGGACGTCACCGGCTACGGTCCCGAAGAAGTGATCGGGCGAGACCTGGACTTCTTCCTGCCCGAGGAGGATCGGGCGAGCGGTCTGCCTTCGCTTCAGCAGGAGCGTGCGTTGGCATCCGGCCGCAGCACGGAGCGGCGCTGGCACATCCACAAGGACGGAACGCGCCGCCGGGTGGAGATCACGACGTCACCCATCTGGGACGAGTCGGGTAGTCTAAAGGGCTATGCGGAAGTCTGGCACGACCTGACGGATCAGGAACATACGGACGAGCGATCCCAGCCTCTGGAAACCGCCGTTCCAGAGCTACCTGGAACCGTGTCGCTCACGGATGTCGGCCTCGATACGTCGGGGGACGAATCCCGGCCCCGCCTGCTCCTGGTAGACGGCTCGCGGGACGTTCACGCCTCGCTGTACCACATGCTCGGCTCGGTGTACGACGTGGTTGCGGTTTCTACCTACGACGAGTCGGTGCAGCAAGCCTACCTGGCGCAGTACGACGTCGTGCTCGTTGACGTAAACCTGAGCGCCGCATGGTCAGGACTGGACGTCCTGCGCAGCCTGCGCCAGTTCGAAAGCTACCGGAGCACAGCCATCATCGCATGCACCGCCAACGCACAACCGGGCGATGCCGACCGATTCCGCACGGCCGGATTCGATGGCTGTGTGGCGAAGCCGTTCCAGCGGGAAGAACTCCTCAACGCCCTCCAGCAGCAGGCGGCCGTTTACAGCTGGTAGCCGGCAGCGAATGGTTGCATTCGAGCGGCACAGGGGGTGTCGCGACATCCTGCCCTCCTCGTCTCGTAGTCTCTCCGTTTCCCGAACCCCTCAACCCACAACCCGAAAAGTCAAGGTTACGAAAATAACCTTGCCCCGCCACAAAGTTTGCACTACATAGGTCCCGACCTCCGCCGCACCCACCCCTTTCTTTGACATCTTGCATCCGCCCAAACCTGCGCCATCTCCCAACCCCTTCCTCCAGGAGGCAGTTGGCCGAGCGCCGGATGATTCACCTCTCCCTCCGAGGGAGGTGGCCCGCCAGGGCCGGAGGGTGTACCCAACCTGAACACACCCGCAAACTTGTGCCATGTGTGCCATCCGATTCGCCCAAAATGCCGCGAAAACGACGGTATCGACTTCGGCACAACAAAACACGGCGAATGTGTGCCATCCACGCTGCACGCCCGAAAACCACCCGTTCCGCGTGCAAAGTGTGCAACCAGCCGGACCTGTGTAGGGGCGATGCATCCGACCGTCCGGTTCCGGCCTCAAGAGCAGCACCGTCCACCCATACGGCACGATGTAAACAGACCGGCGCGATGCATCGCCCTCACAATCAACCCACAACCCGCGTGCAATCTGTGCAATCGAACCGTCCAACCTGTAAGATCCGTTACAATTCATCGCAACACCCCGGCATCCGAACAACGGACCACTGACCACAAACAACTGACAACTTACAGCGAGTGCCGTTTGTCCCGGAGATACTTGTTCAGGAGCTCGCGCGCGCGGAAGATGTGGGCCTTGACCGTTCCGAGGGGCAGGTCGAGCTCTTCGGCGATCTCCTCGTACGACTTCTCCTGCTGGTGGCGCATGACGATGACCCGGTGGTATTTCTCAGGCAGCGCGTCGATGGCCTCCTGGATGAGCTTCTTTCGCTGGTCCTCCACGATGTGGCGGTCCGGGCGGTAGGTCGTGTCCGGAAGCTCGTACTCGATCTCGCCCTCCTTTGTGCGGATCGGCTTGTCGATGGAGAGCGTGGGCAGCTTCTTCCGGCGGAGATAGTCGATCGTGTGGTTGGTGGCGATCTTGTAGAGCCACGTCGAAAAAGCGAACTGGGTGGAGTAGGAGTCCAGCGCCGAGAAAGCTTTTATGAAGCTCTCCTGTACCAGGTCGTCCAGTTCCTGCTTGTCGCGCACCATCCGGTTGATGTGGTGGTACAGCGCCTTGCGGTACTTGGCGACGAGCGCCTCGAAGGCAGGCTCTTCGCCTGCCAACGCGCGCTCCACGAGCACACGATCCTGCTCACTGGAGGGCGAGGGTACTGCGTCGAAGGCCGGCTCTGCCATGCGGAACTGGGGGAGGGGAGAGGTACTGTCTCTGAGGGGCACTCAAAAGATAGACAAAAAAAGGAGGCCGCAATAGGTTCCATCACGACAGGCGTGGCAGAGGGGGCGCAGCACGCTGAGAGGGCGCAGCATGCCGGGCTCCTGCGGTGCTGCGCGGGCACGTGGACGGGATGCCCCTATGAAGCGGCCTCAGCGAGTTGCACCTCACGCTCTTGCAGTAGGCCCTCGATCTCGGCAGCGTCCTCGTCAGAGAGGGTCCAGTCGGCCGCAGGCGCAGTCTCCTCGATCTGTGATGGGCGGCGGGCGCCGACGATGGCGGACGTGACTTCCGGGCGGCGGAGCACCCATGCAATGGCGAGTTGGGCGAGGGTATGGCCGTTGCGTTCGGCAACGGGGCGGAGTTTTTCGACCAGATCCAGGTTGGCGGAAAGCTCCGGTTCCTGGTAATAGGTGTTGTCGCGGCGAAAGTCGTCCTCGGGCAGGTTTCGTACGCGCTCCCGTGTAAACTTGCCGGTGAGAAGGCCGGTCTGCATCGGGCTGTAGGCGACGACCCCGATGTCGTGGCTCGCGCAGTAGGCCAGCAGTTCGTCCTCGGCGCCGCGCCTGAGCATACTGTACGGAGGTTGGAGCGATGCCACCGGGTGGATGGCTTGCACGCGCTCGATCTGGCCGACGTTGAAGTTGGAGACACCCGCGTAGCGCAGCTTGCCCTCACGGATCAGGTCGGCGATGGTGCTCCAGGCTTCTTCGAGATCCTGTTCGGGCTGTGGCCAGTGGACCTGGTAGAGGTCGATCACGTCGATGCCGAGGCGGCGCAGGCTGTTTTCGCATTCCCGGCGGATGCTTTCGGCCTTGAGACTGGCGTACGGGAAGGGATTGCCCTCATCCCATACCCGGCTGCACTTCGTGGCGACGATGGCATCCTGGCGGTGTCCTTTCAAGGCGCGGCCCAGCACTTCTTCGGCGTGGCCGAAGCCATACACGGCGGCAGTATCGATCCAGTTGACGCCGAGGTCGAGGGCGCGGTGGATGGCGGCGATGGAGTCGCGGTCGTCCTGCGCTCCCCAGGCGAAGGCCCATCCGTTTCCGCCCTGCGCCCAGGTGCCGAGGCCGATGGTAGTCAGGTTGAGGTCGGTGTAACCCAGCTTTCGTTTCTCCACGTCGTTGCCCTGGAAGTGATGAATCGGATACGTGCCCGAAAACTAGCGAATTATCTCGCTACGGTCGGCATCCGAGCGTAACAATTCGTAGAGAAAGGCCTGTCCGGCGGCGAAGGCGTGGTCCAAAGCAGTGGAGCCGATGAGATCCGGCAGGGGGAGGGGATCGGGTGGATTCAGGGCCCGTTCCTTCAACGTCAACTCCCACCAGCCCACGTCGTGCCAGGCGCCGAGCTTATAGCCGACCCGGCGGTACACGCCGACGGCCTCAAAGCCCATCCGCTCGTGCAGGGCGATACTGGCGGGGTTGGGCAGCGTGATGCCGGCATACGCGGTGAAGTAGCCCTGGTGTCGGAGGAGCTCAAACAGTACCGTGTACAGAGCCCGGCCGAAGCCGCGCCGCCTGTTTCGCGCGTCGATATAGATGGAGGCGTTTACGACCCACTTGTAGCCGATCCGCTCGTGATGGGGGCTCGCATAGGCGTAGCCCACGACCTGACCGTCTTGTTCGAGCACGAGCCAGGGCAGCTTTTCCACCGTCCTCTGCATGCGCCGCCGCATCTCGTCGACCGACGGCGGCTCGAATTCGAACGATGCAGGGGTCTGTTCCACGGCAGTCGCGTAGATGGCGTGGCAAGATTCAGCGTCGGCCTCCGTAGCGAGGCGGATGTGGATGGGCATGAGAGAGGGGAATCGGAGAATGGGGGAGAGGGGGAGGAAGGGGGAGAAGGGGGACATATTGTGCGAGGCCCGCCCTGGTGGTGTTCCGGGGCGGGCCTCGTATTGCGGTCTTTAGAGCAGTGCGACGGTTATTTTACGAACAGGATGTCGCGGTAGGTCGGCAGGGGCCAGTAGTCGGCGGGAACGACGCGCTCCAGCTTGTCGGCGGCCGCGCGGACCGCTGACATGGCCGGGATCACGTTGTTCTTTACGTGCATGGCCTTGTCGTGGGCCGTTTCACCGCCGAGTTCGCTGTTTTGCCTGCTGAGGCCGTCGATGGCTACCCGCAACTCGTTTACGAGCTCCCCGACTTCCTCTGCCGTCTCTTTAACGCCGGGTAGCTTCAGGTCGACGTCATCGGCACGTTCCAACGTAGTGGTGAGGTCGCTCAGGTACCGGACCGCGGCGGGGAAGAGCATCGTACGGGCGATAGACTCGGTCGTCTCGCCTTCTATGTTGATCGTCTTGAAATACTGCTCGACGAAGATTTCGTAGCGGCTTTCGAGCTCACGCCCGGTCATGACGCCGTATTTCTCGAAGAGTGCCTCATTTTCGCTGGTCGGCAGCTTCTCGATGGCATCCATCGTAGAACGCAGGTTGAGCAAGCCGCGACGCTCGGCTTCCTGGTGCCAGGCTTCCGCGTAGTTGTCCCCGCCGAAAATGACCGGCTGCGACTCACGGATGGCTTCGCCGACGACCTCAGCCACAGCCTCCTCGAGCGCCTTCTTGCCGCGCTTGCCCTTCAGCTTGTCTTCCAGCCTGGTCGCCATATAGTCGAGCGACTCGGCGACGATCACGTTGAGGATGGTATTGGGGAAGGAGGGCGACTGCGAGGAGCCAACCGCGCGGAACTCGAACTTATTGCCGGTGAAGGCGAACGGCGAAGTCCGGTTGCGGTCGCCTGCATGCCGGGGGAGATGGGGAAGGGTAGAGACGCCCATGCCCATGAGACCGCCTTGTTTGCTGGATTCCGCTTTTCCTGCCGCGATCTGGTTGACGACGTCCTCCAGTTGGTCGCCGAGGAAGACGCTCATGATGGCTGGCGGGGCCTCGTTGGCGCCGAGGCGGTGGTCATTCGCCGCCGAGGCGACGGAGATACGGAGCAGATCCTGATGCTCATGCACGGCGCGAATGACCGCCGCGCAGAAGAACAGGAACTGCATGTTGTCGTGCGGATTGTCGCCCGGATCGAGCAGGTTCATGCCCGTATCCGTGCACATAGACCAGTTGTTGTGCTTGCCCGAGCCGTTGACCCCGGCGAACGGCTTCTCGTGCAGCAGCGCCACCAGGCCGTACTGGCGGGCCACACGCCGCAGCGTCAGCATGAGGAGTTGCTGGTGGTCCATTGCCAGATTGGTGTTCTCGAAGATCGGGGCGATCTCGTACTGGCTGGGGGCCACCTCGTTGTGGCGCGTCTTCACGGGCACGCCGAGCCTGTACAGCTCCATTTCGACGTCGAGCATGCAGGAGAGCACCCGGTCGGGGATGGTGCCGAAGTAGTGGTCTTCCAGTTCCTGCCCGCGCGGCGGCTTCGCGCCGAAGAGGGTGCGGCCGGTCGTGTAGAGATCCGGGCGGCAGTAAAAGAACTCCTGGTCGATCAGAAAGTATTCCTGTTCGCATCCGACCGTGGTGTAGACCCGTTGCACGTCTCGTACGCCGAACAGGTCGAGCACGCGCCGGGCCTGCTTGTCCAGCGCGTCCATGGAGCGCAGGAGGGGGATCTTGTAGTCCAGCGCATCGCCGGTCCAGGAGGTAAAGGCGGTCGGAATGGAGAGGTAGGAACCCTTCTCGTTTTCGATGATGAAGGCGGGCGAGGTGGGGTCCCACGCCGTATAGCCACGCGCCTCGAACGTTGCGCGGAGGCCGCCGCTCGGGAAGCTGGAGGCGTCCGGCTCGCCCTGGATGAGGTCCTTGCCGGAGAACTCGGCGACCGCACCGCCGCCGCGGTTGGGCGTGACGAAGCTGTCGTGTTTTTCGGCGGTCTGGCCGGTGAGGGGTTGGAACCAATGGGTGAAGTGGGTCACGCCCCGTTCGACCGCCCATTCTTTCATAGCCAGGGCGACGGCGTCGGCGACGCTCGGGTCGAGCGGCTGGCCTTTCTCGATGGTGGCGAGCAGGCTCTTGTAGGCGGTCTTCGGAAGACGGCTCTTCATTTGTTCGAGGCCGAACGTGTTCTCACCGAAGATTTTCTCGATGTCGAAGGGGGACGGCTTGTGTTTGCCGTTTGTCGCGTGCTTCGTGGCCGCGGCCAGTACGTGATGGTCTACCAGGTTATTCGTCATAGTTGTTGACCACACAGGTTAACGGGTGCTTTCCGGGTATGAATGGGTGGAGTAGGTTCAGGTCAGGCAACGACACCGTCGAATTGGACGAGATCCATGGGCTGGACATTGATCTCTCGGGTCTCCTTAAACGAACTGAGGACGATACTTGTGCTGGTGCCGTGCACTTTTGGCCAGGATTGGATACGGGACAGCAGTTGTTCCAGCGACGTTGTGTTTCGGGTGCGCACTTTGAGCATGTGGGAGCCTTCCCCCGTGATGGAGTGGACTTCCAGCACTTCGTCCAGCTTCACGGCGCGCTTGACGAAGTCGGTAAAGGCGTCGGAGCTTTCCAGCATGACGCGGATGAAGGCCGTGATGTCGATGTGAAGGCGTTTGGCGTCCAGCACGGCATGGTAGCCTGTGATGACGCCCCGCTCCTCCAGCTTCCGCATGCGTTCGCTTACACTGGGTACCGAGAGGCTGACTTCCTCGGCGATGGCGTTTCGCTTCATCCGCCCCTGCGCCTGTAGGAGGTGCAGGATCTTTGCGTCGATCTCGTCTATGCGTTCCATGGCTGATACTTCCTAATATTTTAACCTGCAATGCCGAAATATACAATTTGATTCCTGAAACTGCCATTGGGACACCTAAATTATTTACGGAGGCCCGAATGAAATTTTGCCAAACCTGCACCCGGTCCGATTCGTAGGATTGCGGGCAGGTCGTGACGTGCGGGAGGGCCGGCAGAGGGGTGGAACCGGCCTCCGAGGGTCGCGTTTGTACGGTCCTCTCCCGGTTCCGGCTTGCGGTTCGGCCCGGCTCAGACGAGATAGAGGGAGAATGAGGGCCCGTAGCTCAGCGGTCAGAGCAGTCGACTCATAATCGATTGGTCGCAGGTTCAAACCCTGCCGGGCCCACACGAACGAAGCCCCACGGCAGCCTGGTAATTGGCGCCGTGGGGCTTCTGCATGATGGGGAGTGGGGGTAACAATTCAGTGAGTTGTGCGCGTGCGGACCTGGAGCGTCCCTATCTTGGACGCGCGTTAACGGAGGGCGGAAGCGTCAGGAGCGTCGTTGCAGGTTATGCGGAAGCTGGTATTCGTCGTCGCGGTCGCGCTCTGTTCCGTCCAGTCCGTACATGCGCAGGCGCCGTGCGAGTACAACCCGCCGCCTTCCGACCGTCCCTTGTTCGTCCACAAAGACCTGTACGTGGCGGGCGGTTTTGCCCTGGGCGCGGCGGCGCTCGCTCCGTTCGATCGCTATGCGCTCAGGCACCTGCAGGATTCCACGCTGCAGAGCGTCCACCTCTTCCGGACCGGCTCGACGATTTTCAAGGTACTGGGCTTTCCGGGGCCGGTGATCGTCGGTCCGCTGGCCTACGTTGTAGGACGGGTTACCGACCACCCGTGTCTTTCGGACGTTGCCTTGCACGGACTTGAAGCGATCGCCGTAGGGATGGGGATTACACAGGCGCTGAAGACGCTGACCGGGCGCGCACGGCCCTATGTCGACAATGACGATCCGGTTGACTTCAAGCTCGGCCGGGGCCTGACGGACAACCGATACCAGTCGTTTCCATCGGGCCATACCACGGTCGCATTTGCGTCGGCGGCGGCCGTTACGGCGGAATCGGCCCGTTTGTGGCCGAAGGCCGGGAAGTACGTGGGCATCGTGATGTACGGGGGGGCGGGGCTGGTCGGCCTTTCCCGGATGTATAACGATCAGCACTGGTTGAGTGACGTCGTGGTGGGCGCCGCCATCGGGACGTTCAGTGGGCTGAAGGTAGTCCTTTACAACCACCGGGAGCCCCACAATTTTCTCGACCGGCTGCTGCTGTCGACGTCTATTGCACCAGGCGCACAGGGCGGTGTGTCATTCGCGCTGCACCCCTTGCAGTTGCTGGATGGGCGGCACGGAGGATCAGAGATGCCGGAACGGGCGGGGCCTCAACGGGCCTCATCGGACAGGCTCGCCGCGAGCTGGCGGGTGGGGCAGACGAGTGTGAACGTGCTGCCCCGTCCTTTCTCGCTTTCCACCAGGATTTCGCCCCCCAGTAGCTCCGTGAGGCGGCCGGCGATGCTCAGCCCCAGCCCGGCCCCCTCAAACTGGCGTGTATCGCCGGCCGA
>DASSAV010000293.1:0-2008 GCA_035699265.1 Rhodothermales bacterium | reverse complement strand
GCGCACGGTGCTCACCGAGCACCAGGACACCTATTACGAAAGCGGCGTCGACGGGATTGCCTGGCGCGTGCTCTGGAAGCGCGGCGATGTGCTCTGGTATTCCGAGCGCGATGACTGGGGCAACCTCTACCGCTACGATCTTGCTACCGGCAAGCTCAGGAACCAGGTCACCAAGGGCCCCGGTGTCGTACTCGACGTGAGCCGTGTGGATGAGGACAAGGGCCTCATTTACTTCACCGGCGGCGGGCGGGAAGAAGGGCGCGATCCGTACTACTCGCATCTCTACTCCATCAAGCTCGACGGCAGCGGCGAGAAGCTGCTGACGCCGGAGAATGCCGACCACTCGGTGACGTTCTCGCCCTCGGGCAAGTATTTCGTGGACACTTATTCCACGCCCACCACGCCGCCGGTCATGGTAGTGCGTGATGCCGCGGGCCCGCTCCGCCAGACGCTCGAGAAGGCCGATATTTCAGCCCTGCTCGCCGCTGGCTGGAAGCCGCCCATTCCGTTCACCGTGAAGGCGCGCGACGGCAAGACCGATCTCTACGGGCTCATGTTCGTGCCCACCAAGCTCGATTCCACGAAGAAGTACCCGATCGTCAACCACATCTACCCCGGCCCGCAGACCGGCAGCGTAGGTTCGCGCGCGTTCTCGCCGGCCCGGAGTGATAACCAGGCGCTCGCCGAGCTGGGATTCGTGGTCGTGGCGCTCGACGCGACGGGGACGCCCGGACGGTCCAAGTCGTTCCACGATGCCTACTATGGCGACATGGGCGACAACGGCCTCCCCGACCAGGTTTCGGGCATGAAGCAACTGGCGGAGAAGTATCCCTGGATTGATATCAGCCGCGCGGGGATCTACGGCCACTCCGGTGGTGGCTACGCCACGGCGGACGCGATGTTCCGCTATCCCGACTTCTTCAAGGTGGGGATTTCAGAAGCGGGCAACCACGACAACCGCAACTACGAGGATGACTGGGCCGAAAAGTGGCAGGGCCTGCTGGTGGCGCATGGGAAGGACTCCACCAACTACGACAACCAGGCCAACCAGCTGGTGGCGAAGAACCTCAAGGGCAAGCTGCTGCTGATGCACGGCTCGATGGACGACAATGTGCCCTTCTACAACACCCTGCTGGTGGTGAATGAGCTGATCTCGGCCAACAAGGATTTCGACCTGATCATCCTGCCCAACCGGCGTCATGGCTTCGGCAACGAGCCGTACGTGATCCGGCGGCGCTGGGATTACTTCGTGCGGAACCTGCTGGGGACGGGGACACCGAAGGAGTTCAGTCTGGAGTAGTTGGACAGGTGGACAGATGGACAGCTGGACGTGACTGATGGGATGGGCGAGTCGAAGCTCGCCCGTTCGTCACTCCTGCGAAAGCAGGAGTCCATGAGGGCCAAGGCATGGCAATTCACCACGGGTGAGCCCTCATGGATTCCCCGTCATCCCCGCGAAAGCGGGGAGTTCGCGGGAATGACGGCAGGCAAGGACGGTCCAACTGTCCACCTGTCCAACTGTCCAACTGTCCAACTGTCCACCTGTCCATCTTCCCCTCAGGCCCCCGCCCTCAATTCCTCCCCCTCATTCACAAACCGGTCCACCTCCACCCCATACTGCTTGTCATACAGCTGCCGGTAGCGGCCGCCCTGGGCCAGCAGTTCTGGCTGGGTGCCGCGTTCCACCACTTCACCATCCTCCAGCACCAGGATCTGGTCCGCGCTCGCGATGGTGCTGAGCCGGTGCGCAATGACAAAAGTGGTCCGGCCCTCGCGAAGCCGGCGGAGCCCGTCCCGGATCAGCGCCTCGCTCTCGGAATCGAGCGATGATGTCGCCTCATCCAGGATGAGGATCTTCGGATCCGCAAGGATCGCCCGTGCAATCGCCACCCGCTGGCGCTGGCCACCCGAGAGCTTGACGCCCCGTTCGCCCACCACCGTGCCGTAGCCCTCCGCCATTCGCGCCACGAACTCGTCGCAGTGCGCCACCCGCCCCGCCGCCTCGATC
>DASSAV010000292.1:0-2969 GCA_035699265.1 Rhodothermales bacterium | reverse complement strand
AGAGAGGGGCCACGATCCGGAATGAGGGATCGATTCGGCGAGGCGCCGAAGTTCGTCGTGGCGCTGTGCGGGAACGACGAAGCGACCCAGCATCCACGATTCCGAATCACGGTAATATTGTGCGTAGCACCGGACCGTGCGCGGCAAGTCGAGGCTGGCGGGGGGAAAGAGGCCGGCATAGTCTATGGCGCCTTCGAGAAGCGCGCGCAGTGTCAGGGCTGTGGCAACGGCGTGCATGGGAACCGGGGTCTACGTCTCGTGTGCGGAGGCTCTATGAAATTAGCAAAGCGCTTCCGTTTAGCGTGTTCCATTCCCGTAATTCAGGTAGTGCGCATGATGTAAAACTTGTATGCGCTTCCTGTAAATTGTACTTTTGAGGGTTGCGGCGTCCCTTTCGAGGGAGAGGTTCTTCCGCCAGATGGCACAGGCGTTCCGTTCTGGAACGGGCTTCTTTCGACCGGTGTCTCTGCCGTCATCCCGCCCGCACATCATCACGTCAACAAAAACCATTTGCGGACACACTCATCATGAGAAAGATTTCTCTCCTTGCGGCCCTGGTACTAAGCGGAGTCCTCTGGATGGGCGCCGGTTGCGGCGGCGATCCAAACGTGGAGGGCGCCAAGCTCGACCTGCGCAACAAGGACTATGCGCACGCGCTGGAGAACATCAATACAGCCCTTGAGAATAATCCCAACAACGCGCAGGCGTACCTCGTCAAGGGCGAGATTCTGCAGGACCAGGCGGCCAATACTACCGACGTTAGCCAGCATTCGCAGATGGTCGCCGACATGGCGGCGGCTTACAACAAGGCCGTTGAAGTGGACCCGAGCCTGGAGGCCGAGGTCAGCAACAAGCTCAAACTGGCCTACTACAATGAGTTCCAGAAGGGTGGCCAGGCATTCAACAAGGCGCGGCAGGGCAACGGCGAATACGCCGACGCCGTAGCCTACTTCCAGAATGCAGTCAAACTCCAGCCCGACTCGGCCGGCGCCTACGTCAACCTCGGGTATTCCCTGCTGAATGCCGACCGTGCCGACGAGGCCATCGAGCCGCTGCAGACCGCCGTCAACAAAGGCGGGGGCGATGCCGACCTCTACACCCTGCTCTCCGGCCTGTACATGAACAACGACAGGGCAGCGGACGCGGTAGAGTTGCTGGAGTCCGCCCAGACCAAGTTCCCGGACAACGCCGAAATCCGGTCGCAACTCCTGAATGCATACGTCGCATCCGGGCAGGAAGACCGGGCGCTACAGCAGTACCAGCAGGCCGTCGCCTCAGATCCCAACAATAAGATCTTCCGCTACAACTACGGCTCACTGCTGCTTCAGTCGGAGAATTACGACGAGGCGATCAACCAGTTGAAGGCGGCCGTGCAAATCGACCCCAACTACGCCGTCGCGCAGTATAATCTGGGTGCGGCGTACGTGAACAAAGCGGTGGATTTGAACGATAGGATCAGCGCCATCGACGACTCCGTGCGCGCGCATCGCGACGAACTTAGCGATGCGCAGGAGCAGGCCCAGAATGAGCGGATGAATCAACTCGCCGAGCAGCGGACGCAGTATTTCACGCTGGCCGTCGAACCGCTGGAGAAAGCCAAGGAGTTGATGGACACGTCGGGGGACGACGCCATGGCGGTCTGCCAGGCGCTGTTCCAGGCCTACGTGCAGACGAAGCAGACCGACAAAGCGGAGGGTGTTTCACAGTGCGCCGGCTACGGCAACATGAATAACGGCAACCAGTAGGCGCGGCTGCTTAAAGCAAAGCTGGAAGGGCCCGGGCTTTCTAATGGAGGCCCGGGCTTTTCTCTATCGACCTTTTAACGCTCCATGACGAAACGCACGTACCACTTCGGCACGCTGGCCATTCACGCCGGGCAGGAGCCGGACCCTTCGACGGGCGCCATCATGACGCCGATCTACCAGACCTCCACGTACGTGCAGGAGGCGCCGGGTAAACACAAGGGGCACGAATATTCGCGCGTCACCAACCCGACCCGCAGCGCGCTGGAGGGCAACCTGGCCGCGCTGGAGGCCGCACAGCACGCCGTATGCTTCGCCTCGGGCGTCGCGGGCATCGACGCCATATTGAAAGGGCTGCGTCCCGGCGACCACGTCGTAGCGGTGAACGACCTGTACGGCGGAACCTACCGGCTCTTCCGCCAGGTCTTCGAGCCGTTCGGCCTCCGGTTCTCCTTTGTGGATATGACCGACGTGGCGGCGGCGGAGCGGGCCATCACGGCCGAGACGAAGCTTCTGTGGCTGGAGACCCCGACCAATCCGCTGCTGCGCATCGTCGACATCGAGCGGCTGTCTGATCTGGCGAAGTCGCGGGGCGTGGATGTGGCCGTGGACAATACCTTCGCGTCACCCTATCTCCAGCAGCCGCTTACGCTGGGAGCCGACCTGGTGCTGCACTCGGCGACGAAGTATCTCGGCGGGCACTCGGACGTGATCGGCGGGGCCGTCTGTACGAACCGGGACGATTGGGACGAGAAGCTACGGTTCCAGATCAAGAGCACGGGCGCGGCCCCCGGTCCGATGGATTGTTTCCTCGTGCTACGCGGGACCAAGACCCTCCACGTCCGCATGCAGCGCCACTGCGAGAATGCGCGCGGCATCGCCGACTTCCTCGTTCAGCATCCGAAAGTGGCCCACGTCTTCTACCCGGGCCTGCCGGACGATCCGGGACACGACCTCGCGCGCAAGCAGATGCGTGACTTCGGCGGGATGATTTCGTTCACCCTCAAGGACGACAGCCAGGACGCGGCGTTCCGGGTCCTTTCGGGCACCAAATTGTTCGCGCTCGCGGAGAGCCTGGGCGGCGTGGAGAGCCTGATCGAGCATCCCGCGTCCATGACGCACGCCTCCGTTCCGCGAGACGTCCGTGTGGCGGCAGGACTGGAAGATTCCCTCATCCGCCTCTCCGTGGGCATCGAGAACGGCGAGGACCTGATAGAAGACCTGGAC
>DASSAV010000291.1:0-8334 GCA_035699265.1 Rhodothermales bacterium | reverse complement strand
CTCCACGTCCGCAAAGCCCGCATCCAGGGCCTCCACGGACGCCCAGAGTTGAAGCTCGCGCAGCCCCGGCGTGTCGATTACGATGCCGCCGCCGGGCAGGATGAACAGCTCGCGGTGGGTCGTCGTGTGCCGCCCCCGGCTGTCAGCCTCCCGCACGGCGCGCGTCTTCATCTCATCACGCCCGAGCAAAGCGTTAACCAGGGTGGATTTCCCCACGCCGGACGATCCCAGAAACACTACGGTCTCGCCCGGGCGCAGGTAGGGTTCAAGCGCGCCGAGGTCCTCTGCCTGCTGCGCCCGGATCAGGTGGACGGGCACGCCGGGCACGGCCGCTTCTACCTGCGCCCGCACCGCCTCTGCATCGGGCCGCAGGTCGGCTTTGTTGAGCAGCACCACGGGCGCCGCGCCGCTGCTCCACGTCTGCGTAACGTATCGCTCGATGCGCCGCAGGTTGAAGTCGCCGTCCAGCCCGCTCATCAGAAAGGCAGTGTCGACGTTTGCGGCAACGACCTGTTCGCGCGTGACCTCCCCCGCTTCTTTTCGGGAAAAGGCGCTTTTCCTCGGCAGCACAGCGTGGATGCGGGCCTGTTGGTCCGGGCCCGCATTCTCTACGGCAACCCAGTCGCCGACGACGGGCCTCGTTGTTTGTTGGTGTAAGAGCGCACCGGGCAGGACGGCGCGAAGCGTCCCCTGTTCGGTCCGCACCAGGAAGCCCGTCCTGTCCTGCCGCACGACGCGGGCGGGCGAGCAGTTATGACGGGGTAGGGACGCGAATGCGTGGGCGAAGGACGTACTCCACCCCAGTTCGTGAAGGGTCATGCGGGTACCGGCTTGAATGTTGGCAGCACGACGCCTGCGGTAGCCGGGGGCTATCGGCGTCGAAGACAGTAGAGATGCGAGTGAGGCCGAGGGGGACGAGTCCTCACCTCGGGCCAGTTACCTGGCAATCATAGGCCAATCATTCAAGAACGTCCGGCGGGGCAAAGGTGGCTTTCATGCCCCAACTGACGATAGATCAAGAGTACGGAGAATACTGAAGATAGGCAAGCCTGCCGGGCAAAATGCGGTTCTGTGGATGGCTAATGGATTCCATATGAAAGCCCGGCCTGGAGCAGGTGCCGATTGCTGTAGGCTATGTTCTCCACGACGTCTCCGGCCCGGGATCAGAGAGGCATCTCAGTCTCCCGCCCCAGGTGCCGAGCAGTCTGAATCGGCAGATAGAGTCGCAACGGATCATTCATGAGCGGCTTGAAGCCGAACTTCACGTAAAAGGTACGCGCTACATCGTGGAGCGCTCGTACTTCTACGGCGTATATCGCCATCTCTTCGGACACCTTGCTGACTCGTCGGAGCGCATCGAAAAGGAGTGCACTGCCGAGACCCTGACCCTGAACGCTATGGTCGATGGCAAGGCGGCCGAGATGGGCAACAGGAACGGGATATCGTGCGATGCGCTTGCGCACGGTAGGGGGCAAGTGCTCGAATGCGACCGCGCCTGCTGAAAGGGTATAGTACCCGAGCACTCTTTTTCCTGCGGGCCTGACTGCGACGTACGTTCTCCCCGTCTCTTTCCTGTCGTTCTGCCGGGCGAAACGAAGGAGGTATTCGTTCATTTCGGGTTCACCACAATCGAACTCGTCGCGCTCGTGCTCAGGCGTAATCCGCTCGATGCGAAAGGGCATCAGTCCTCACTGCTCTCGATGAGCCTGCGGTGGTTCTCAGCCGCCCGCCGAAGCGCTGCGTTCGGAGCGGCCTGCATGTCCAGGATTGCCAGAAAGCGGTCTCTGTCACTGTCCGAGAGTACGGTTAGCTCGTGCTTTTCCACTACCTTCCTAGCCCGGTCCACCAACGTGGATACCGTAAATGCCGTGGTCGTCAGGCCGGAGTAGGAGGCGGCACGGTCGATGAGCGCCTTCTGCTCCGAAGGCAATCGCACATTCAGACGGGCCTCCCGGTCTTCCCTTGACCGGACTCCGTTGGTTTTAGTCGCTTCGTACCCCATGAAGATTACGCCTCATTATATAGATTCACTTTGTGTGGCATGATGCCACACATTCTCAAATCCATGAATACAAGTAAAGTTTCAGACCTGGTGGAGGAGGTTGCCGCTAGTGTATTCCATACGAAAGACCGGCCTGGAGCAGGTGCCGATCGCCGTACGCGATGCCGTTCACGACGTCTCCGTGCATCGGGAGGGCTATGAATCTCCGCGCGGCCAGATGGATTTTAAGCGCTCGGTATACAGGTACACGAACCTGCAGTCCGAATACGGCCACGTTGGAATTAAGTGTCATGCGCTCAGGTGGTACAACCCAGTCTCTTCCACCGACATGTCTCGCGGTGATAAACTGCCGGGCAATACCCGCCGAGAGGCCGATAGGCAACGTTTTGCTATCGAACAGGGAGAGTATGAGTCGTGCACCCACTGTATGGCTGCTCATGCTGTAGGTCGCACAATCTACGCAGGAGTGTGACGGCTCATTCACCCCATCGTCGTAGTACCCCCAGAACACGCCGCCGCGCAAAGCTGCGGACGAATGTGGGATGGCGACGAGGCGCGCATCGACTTGTAGTTCGGGGTAGAAAACATGGCGGAACATGTCGTGCGAGATCGCAAACGCGTTCGTCTGATAGCTCCCGGCGGTGGCCGTGACGACGAAGCGGGACGACTGCGCCTTTACTGTGATGGGCGCACAGAGGATGAGCAGAAGGGCTATGCAGGCGATGGCGCGCATGGATCTGTGCCTTGCTGATTCATACGGGTTCACACCCTCGCAGTATATTGATGCACGTCCTGCGGTACAAGTCGCAACGAGGCACCCTACACAGCCGGGAGGTTCTCATGCCGTACATCTTCGAGATGGCGCCTGCCGGGAGCAAGCCGTTCGCCATCATGGCGCTGATCGTGGCGGTGACGCTGATCCCGCTCGCTCTGTTCGGGCTGCTCTTCTTTTCGGCCCAGCGCGTGCAGTTCGAGCTTTCGCCGGAAGCATTGAGCGTTCGGGGTGCCTGGCCGTACGGGCGCAGCATCCCGGCAGGCGCGCTCGTGGTGGACCAGGCCCGGCAGGTCGACTTGAGCGGGGCGTCTCCGCTGCGCCCGAAGTGGCGTACGAACGGGGTGGGACTGCCGGGGTACAAATCCGGCTGGTTCAAGCTGCGCAACGGTGAGAAGGCCCTGCTGTTCGTGACCGACACCGAGCGCGTGGTTTACGTGCCCACGACGAACGGGTACGCCCTCCTGCTGAGCGTGGAAGATCCGCCTGCCTTCCTCGGGGCACTCCGCGAGATCGCCGCACGTTGAAATGGGAATAGACTTAATTCCAGGCTTGCATGTGACCCCCTCCCACCATGCGTGGTCCACTCCGAGGCATCGTATCCTACGCCTGGGCAGCACCGAACTCGCTGCTCGGGGTGATTGTAGGTTCACCGGCGTTTCTGCGGGGGCACGTGGCGTTGGTGGACGGAGCCCTGGAACTCTCTGGGCCGGGTATTGACTGGCTGCTCCGACGGGCCATTCCACTCGAGGGCGGCGCGTCGGCCATCACGCTGGGGCACGTCGTCGTGGCGCGGGACGAGCGCGCGATGCAGCGCTGCCGCGTGCACGAGCGCGTACACATCCGGCAATATGAGCGGTGGGGGCCGCTTTTCCTGCCCGCCTACTTCGCCGCCGGGGCCATCGCCTTCCTGCGGGGGAAACATCCTTATACGGACAATCCGTTTGAGATAGAAGCCCGGCGGGCCGAGTCAGCGGCCTCATGCCGTACCGCGGCGGTCGAAAGGCAAATCTTGGATGAAGGGAACCGGCGGGCTGGACAATGAGCGGCTGCGGCCCTAAAATGAGCGTGCCGCCATCCTCCCCCGCACCGCCTGACGTGGTCTCTATGGCAAACGAACCAGACGACCGGAAGCTATACGGCGAGAAAGAGATCAGCGCGCTCCTGAAGCGGGCGGCGGCGCTGCAGGCATCCGATCCGGACTCCGACCGGCCGGGGTTGAGCCTGAAAGAACTGGAACAGATCGCCGCCGAAGCGGGCATTGATCCCCGCTTCGTGCGCGCCGCAGCAGCAGACGCAGGCCGGGGCGCGCCGTCCGACATCGCCGGCGGGCTCCTGGGCGGACCGTTGACCATCGAGGACGAGCGTATTTTCCACGGGGAGGTTACGCCCGACCAGTGGGAGACGATGGTGCAGGAGATCCGCCGCACCTTCGGCCAGGGCGGCACTGCCAGCCAGGTCGGACACTCGCTCGAATGGAACGGCGAGCAGCGCCGGCACTTTCGGCAGCCGTTCGTCACCGTGAGCCCGCGCAACGGAAGAACGCGGGTCCAGATCACCCAGCGGCAAGGGAAAGGCGCCTTTCTCTTTTACTACCTCGCCGGGTGGATTGCAGCCGGAGCCGCCGGGATCACGCTGAGCGCACTACACATGGCTCCCGCCGCCGAGGCCGCCATCGTGGGAAGCGGCGTGCTCGCCTACGGGGCCTTGCTGCGCCTGGCATTCGGCCAGTGGACGCGTGAACAGAAGCATCACATCAAGATCCTCATGGATCGGCTCGAAGCTATTGCAGGCGGGTCCTCAGAATCGGTCGACACGTCCACAGCAAGCCCCACCGGAGCGGCTGACCCTGCGCCGGTCCCTTCAGGCGGGCACATCCAGCTTCCGGACGAACCGGCTCCGGAGCCACAGCCCGACGCACCCGTCCGGGACCGCACCCGAACCTGACCCAGATCCACGAACGTATGTCAATCCAGAGCAAGCGAGACTTCCAGGGGCTGCGAGAGGCCGGGCGCGTCGTGCGCCGTATGCTGAAGGCCATGGAAGCGGCCGTACACGCCGGGGTAACCACTGCCGAGATCAATGCGGTGGGAGCCGCCATCCTCGTGCAGGAAGGCGCCCGATCCGCGCCGATGCTGGTCTACGGCTTCCCCGCCGAGACCTTGATCAGCGTCAACGACGAAGTCGTGCACGGCATTCCGTCCGACCGCATCATCGAGACAGGCGACCTGGTCAAGCTGGACGTCACCGTGGAGAAGGACGGCTATATGGCCGATGCCGCCGTGACGGTTGCCGTTCCACCAACCTCGGAGGTAAAACTGGCTCTGATGGCCTGCGCGCAGCACGCCTTCACGAAGGCACTGGCCGCAGCCCGATCCGGCAACCGCGTGTACGAGATCGGCCGTGCGGTCGAACGAGAGGTAAAGCGTAGCGGGTTTACCGTCGTGGCCGGCCTTTCCGGGCACGGCATCGGCCGGAGCATCCACGAGAAACCGTCCGTCCCCAACGAGTACGACCGGCGGGCACGCCAGCGCCTCCGGGAGGGCCTTGTGATCACGATAGAGCCCATGATCACGTCGGGCAGCCATATCGCCAGACAGACTGACGACGGCTGGACCGTAAAGACGGCCGACGGAGCTCCCTCGGCACATTACGAGCACACGCTGGTGATCACCAACGGCGCACCGATCCTGCTCACCGCCGCTTAGCGCGGGACGACGACCCGCTCCGGAACCTCGATCACCTTCGTGCCGGCCATGTTGTCGCCCATGCGGCGTCCTTCCGGGTCAGTGAGCACCTTGAAGATCTCGAAAAGGCCCAGTGCGAGCGCGATGAGCCCTACGGGGAACATCAGAAGCCACCCGATGATCGGGATATATAGCAGTACGCTCATGACGGCGCCGAAGCCGAACATCCAGTTTCGCCGAATGGAAGTTTGAAGGTCCATCGGCTGGCCGTCCAGTCGAACGGGCTTTAGCTTCATGAGCTGCTTCCCGATGGAAGCCTGGCGCATGAAGTCGAACTCCAACCCGTCGCGGCACACGATGTAAGCGGCTCCGATAATTCCGCCGATGACCGGGATAAATCCGATCACCGTCGCGATGACGCTGTCTATGATCATCGCCACCGCTCGTTTGCCGAGGTCGGCCTTCTCCGCCACGTCGGGCCGGCCCGACGGCATCGGATCCACCCCGATGCCGGCAGTCCCGTCCGTTCTGTTACCGGCCGCCGAAGTGCCGGTTGTCTGCTGATGCGTTTCCATAGGAGCCTCTACGTCTAAGTTTCCAAATCAACGGCGAGCATGTGAGGCTTGCGCCCTTCCCGCTCGCGTTCCGCGCTTCAGAAGTCCCACTGCAAATGTACATCATGCTTCACGCAATTGGAAGCGCTTTCGAGGGAATTGGTTGGCAAGCCAACAGTTTCTTTTTATGCGCACGACCGGACGTTCTGGCATACGGACCGTCCGTCCATGAGTACGAACGGAACGCGAGAACGGCAACAGGGCGCCCGAAATCCCCCGGCGGCGTTACGAGATTGTGCTAAGTTACACGCCGGGTGCCTATCTTGGTAGGAACGCACCTCGACAGACCCGGCATTGCCGTCCCCTACAGGCGGCTTCGTACCGGCGGACCCCAGGCGTCCTTTTCGGCCCTCCATCGCATCCAGTTACGTAGTACCCACCTCTTCATGTACCGGCTCCTCCTTCTATTCGCCTTCTGCATCCCGGCCACGGCGTTCGCCCAGGACTCCCTGAGCTACGTCGACGTCCAGCGTTACTATCCCGGCGCCATTGAGACGACGGTCACGGCTCCGTCCGCCTTCATCTACCGGGCTCCCAGCCTGGAAGCCCCGTTCGTCGGGCGCTACAACCAGGGCAAGCAGTTGCTCGCCTATCGCCGTGAAGGCGACTTCTACGCGGTCGCCTCACCGGAAGGGGGAGCCGTCGGCTACATGCTGCTCACGGTGTTGGACGTGCCGCAGGTGCCCGGCGCAGCGCAGCCCCCGCAGATCCGGCATGGCTACGTCAGCCCCTCCACCGCCACGATCATGAGCATTGCCATCCCGGGATCCGGGCAGATCTATGCGGGCGACGCCGTCAAGGGCGGGGCCATTCTCGGCGTGGCCGGCGGAAGCTTGCTCCTCGGCCTCTGGAGACTGGAACAGTCCAGTACGACCGTTTGCGACACGAACCAGGTCAACTGCAAGGTCGAGAAGGACTACTCTACGCTGGCGATCGCTGGGGCTGTCGCTGGCGTCGCCTGGATATACGGCGCCGTCACCGCCGCGAACTCGGCCCGGCAGGCCAACGAGCGCAAAGGGTTCACGACGGAAGCCAGCCTCGTCCCACTCATCTACAACGGCGAGACGCACCTCGGGCTGGCGTTCCGCGCGCGCTGGTAGCGCGTCCGCGGAAAGGGGTCTAGGAATCTAGGAGCCTACGAGGGTAGGAGGAGACGAGCGTAGGGCTGCTATCGTAGGCTCGTAGACTCCTCGTCTCCTAGATTCTCCTATAGCGGGCTCACATAGCCTCACCGTAAGTGTCGTGAGCTAAAGGACTTCGGAACAGGAATTGCGCGGGGTGATACATCCTTGCGGCTGTTCCGCCCCGATGTTCACTTCCGACGCCTGATACGATGCCCCACCCTGTACGCCGCCCGCGTTCGTGGCCGCTGTTGTTCGCGGTCCTGATCACCTTCACGCTCCTCCTCCCCACCCTCATTCCTACCGCCCACGCGCAGGACAGCACAAAGGTGGTGCAGTCCGATACCTTGCCCCCTGGCGCCCGAGTGCTGAAGGACATCGCTTACGTGGCGCACGGCCACGCGCGCCAGAAGCTCGACCTCTACCTTCCCGCCGAATCGGAAAAGCCGCGTCCGCTCATCATCTTCATTCACGGAGCCACGTTCCGGGATGGGGATAAGGCCGACGTCCCGGCCCTCCGCTACGTCCGGCAGGGCTACGCCATCGCCAGCGTCAACTACCGGTTGAGCCAGGACGCCGTGTTTCCGGCCCAGATCGAGGACTGCAAGGCAGCGGTCCGTTACCTCCGGGCGAACGCCGGCACGTATCGGCTCGACCCCGATCATTTCGGCGTCTGGGGCATCTCGGCGGGCGGCTACCTGGCCGCGATGCTCGGCACGGCCGGCGACCGGACCGAATGGGACGGCGTGGGCGGCTACCGCGACGTCTCCAGCCGCGTGCAGGCGGTGGTCGACTGGTACGGACCGACGGACTTCCTCCAGATGGACGCCCATCGGACGCCCACCGGCGTCGTCCACGACGCGCCGGATTCGCCGGAATCCCAGCTGATCGGCGGGCCGATCCAGGAGCACCCGGATCTCGTGGCGGACGCCAACCCGGCGGCTTATGCCACGGCGGACGATCCGCCGTTCGTCATCGTGCATGGGCTGGACGATCCGCTGGTCCCCCACCACCAGAGCCTCTTGCTGTTCGATGCCCTCCTCGGCGTCGGCAACAACGCTGCCCTGCTCACGCTGCTCGGCCAGGGCCACGGCGGTGAGGCGTTCGACACGCCCGAGATCATCCGGGCGATGGACAA
>DASSAV010000290.1:0-9526 GCA_035699265.1 Rhodothermales bacterium | reverse complement strand
GTCAGCGTGCGGGCGAGCCCCACCGCCCGACGGATCTCGCCGGCCACCGGATCGCCCGGATTCTCGCCCTCGATCATCACCTGTGCTTCCTGGTACGTCAGGCGCCGGCGGGAGCGGATCACCGTCTCTCGGATCTCGTGCCGCTTCACCCGCCCCTGCTTCGTCACGTTCATGATGCAGGAATACGCCAGCTTGTCCTCGTTCGGGCGTAGCGAGCACGCCTCATTGGAGAGCTTCTCCGGAAGCATCGGGATCACGCGATCTACCAGATACACGCTCGTGCCACGCTCGAACGCCTCGCCGTCGAGCGCCGTGCCGGGACGGACGTAATAGCTAACGTCTGCGATGTGCACGCCCAGCTCGAACGTCCCGTCCTCCAGTTCCTCGATGTGGATGGCGTCGTCGAAGTCCTTCGCGTCCACCGGGTCGATGGTGAAGATGGCCTTGCCCCGCAGGTCGAGCCGCCGCGCAATCTCTTCCGTGGGGATCTCATGCGGGATCGTCTCGGTATCCGCAAGTACCTCCTCCGGGAAGGTGGGCCGCACGTCCAGGCTCATCGCCACCGCCAGCACCCGCGCCTCCGGATCGGAGGACGGTCCGATGACCTGCAGCACCCGCCCTTCCGGCGAGGTCCGCCGGTCCTCGAACCGGTCGATGGATACGAGCACCTTGTCCATCTCCTCGGCTCCGTTCACGTCCTCCCTGGAGACGAGCACGTCCTTCGTCACCCGCTTGTCGTCCGGCACCACCCAGGAGAGCCGCCCCGCGCGCCGGAAGGTTCCGACCAGTTGCTTCCGCTTACGCTCCAGCACCTTCAACACTTCACATTCCTGGCGCTGGTCGCCCCGATTCGGCGCCGCCAGTTCCACGAGCACCCGATCTCCGTCGAGCCCTGTGCTCATGTTGTGCTCGCTCACGTAGAGATCCTGCTCCCGGCCCTCCACCTCCACGAACCCGAATCCCTTCTGGTTGACCCGCAGGACGCCTTCCACGGTGCTGGGGCGGGGCTTGTAGCTGAACTTGCCCCCCTTGACCCGGGCGACTATGTGTTCTTCCGCCATCTCGTTCAGCACGTCGAGGAACAGCCGGTACGTCTCGTTGTCCCGGTAGCTGAGCGACTTCGCGATCTCCTTAACCCGGAAAGGCCGCTGCCCGTCGCTTTTCAGAAGGCGCAGCACGTCCCGGCGGATGTCCTTCGGACTGGTTTTGGTTGCCATCGATCGGTCTTGGGTGAATAGAAGGGCGGCGAACCATGCGGGGATATAAGCAGCGCCAGCGCTTCACTTCAACCCCCGTGCAAAGCTCGTTGCATTTTGGAAGGGATTTCTGACACCGCTTCGGGCGCTTCAACACCGCGGAACGGACCGCTTCAATGTAGTGGATGAGTCCGGGTGTTGCTCGTGAACTTCACCCGAGCCTTCTGTATATTAAACTCGTCACAAGCCGCGTGGACCCATGCAACCGAAGCTGCGCACCTTCACCGTCGAGGAATACCTCGCGTTGGACGAAGCCGCCCCGCAGGGCGTCCGGCTGGAATACGGGGATGGCCTCATCTACCTCAACGGCCAGCCCTACGACCCGGAGTGGGGCTGGGATGTCGCGCTGGACATGGCCGGTGCCTCACCGAAGCACAACGACATCGCCAGCAACTTGCATTTCTCGCTGCGCAGCCGCCTTGGAGACCAGTGCCGAATTTCCATTGCTGACATGGCGGTCAGCGTGGGAAAAGGAAAGTATTCGTACCCCGACCTGACGGTCACCTGCGGCGACCGGGTGTTTAACGATGCGAAGCCTGCTGCACTGATAAATCCGACCGTCGTTATCGAGATTGTCTCGCCGAGTAGCAAGGCACGGGACTTCGGCGACAAGCTCGACCTCTACATACAAATCCCGAGCCTTCTGGAGTATTGGATCGTCGAGCAGGAAATCCCGCGTATCCTCCGGTATGTCCGGACCGGTGGAATATGGGTGGTCCACTCCGAAAGGGGGAGCTACGTCGCCAGCGAACATCTGTCCGTAGAGATTTCCCTCAACGAGATATACCCCGCCGAGTAGGAAGGTACGATGCCTGCGCAGGCGTAAGGGCCTCCTACGTTGTTACACCCATAGGCACTTCAATCCGAAACCCCTACTCGAGCTCCGCCGCCGAAGTATCGGTTGTCTCCGTCGCTTCCGCATCGGCCTTTGCAGTGTCCGGCCGTAGCCAGCCGAAGAGCTTCCGGGTGAACCGGTGCCAGGTGGAGAACTGCGTCTCGTAGGAAAGGCCCGCCCCCGTCGTGTTCGTGGAGGCCGCCTCGGACAGGATGTCGCCCTCCTTGCGATAGAAGACTTCGACCGACACCGTAGGGCTCAGCTTCACCTCCACCACTACCTCACCCCGGTACCGGTCGGCGGTATTCTGGAGGTACACGCCCTGCCCCCGGATGACCAGCTTCTCGTCCAGAAGACGGAGGGCCACGCCGTACGTGATGTCCAGATCCTGCGCCCGTTCGCCCTGGAATCCCAGGTTTACGTCCAGGTTAGGGATGGCGTGGTTGACGTAACGGTTGATCTGGCTGGTGACGAGTTGGGAGAGGCTGTTGAACGCGAACTGGTTCGTGCCCACGCGGGCGGTATTGCTCACGCTTTCCTGGTCCGTCGTCAGGAGGAATGAGTTCGTCAGCAGGACACTCGTGGCGTACTCCGTCGCCATGTCCGGCTGGTTCAGCTTCGTTTCGATGGCGCTGACTCCGGTGATGGCCTCCCGGTCCCGGCGGTCAATCGCCAGGTTCAATCCGATCTCCGGCGCCGCCACGCGACCCGTGATGTCCAGTTTCACGATGAGCGGAATCAGATCCGCCCGGCCGTTCGCGCCTTCGTTCGGCGTCAGGCCCGCCGTGGAGGCCCGCGTCCGGTACGACGCCTGAATGTCCAGGCTGGCATTGATCGGGTCGCCGTCCCACGTGATCGTCCCCTGGTCGATCAGGAACCGCCGGTAGAACACGTCCCCGGCCGTGAACAGGTAATCGCCGGAGACGGCGTCGAACTCGCCGTACGTGGAGAAGTCGCCCTCGGTCCGCTGGAGCTGGATGCGGCCGCTGCCCACGGCATTGATCACGTCGCCGAGAAGCGGGTCGATCACCAGGTGGACCGTCGAACCCTCCGGTGCATAGATATTCAAATCTATCCCCATCCCATCCAGGAGGCTCCGTTCACCCGCAGGCCGGCTGGCGAGCAGGTTCTTCCGGGTCGTAAACTTATGCAGGTCAGGTATTTTTCCCGTGGAGTCAGCAAAGACGATGAACCCGGGGTCGACCGAAACACCGGTCTCGGTCAGGGGAATGAATACTTCGCTGTTCGGGCTGGTTACGGCGTCGGGCGACCGCAGGGTGGTGCTATAGACGGGGCCGTCCAGATTGACGGACCCCGACGCCCAGATCCGCCCGTAAAAGGGCAGATCCTTGGACTGCATCACGTTCATGATTTGCAGGTCGTCCAGCCCGCCCTTCAGGTCGAAGGAAAAGTAGCGATAGTCATTGAACAGGATGCCCCCGGAGATGTCGGCCGACCCGCCCGTCGCATCCGCCACGTGGACGGCGTCGACGTGGATCCCCTGCTGGTCGATGTGGACCGGGCCCGTGAGGCTGTAGGCGAGCTTGAATTCGGGAATCTGAAACGTTGCCTGCCTGATCTCGGCCTCAATGCTGGGAACGGGTTTGGTGAAGGTGCCCGTGATGCCCCCCTTCCCCGTGGCATATCCGTTCACGTTGGCGAGCAAATCGGGGAAGAGATCCTCGAAGAAGAACAGGTCGAGCCGGGAAAGCTCCACGTCGAGATCGAGCGAACCTGGATCGGTCATGGAAGCCTTCTCGAATTGGGGGAGCCGTACGGTTCCGCTGACGTGGACCGCGTTCTCCTTCGATACGAGCTTATTCCCGCCGCTCAGTTCCTCGGGCTGCATGGCGATGGCAGGCACCAGCGAATCGACCGGCTGAACCAGCGCGTCCAGCGCCACGTCCGGCTTCCCAGGGATGTACCGGCTTGTCACGTTCAACTGCCCCAGCACGCGGCCGTCGAACACGAAGACCGGCACTTCGATACGTCCCGCCAGTGCGGGCCGGGCCAGTCCACCCGTAAGTGCCAATTGGCCGTTCAACAGGCCGGACAACGGGTGCTCCAGGTGCAGCGCAGTGGACAGTTTGTGCAGCGAAATGTTTTCGACCTCCGCCGTCAGGGCTCTGCCGGGATCCCGCGAAAGGGTGCCTTCCACGTGGATACGCTGCGGACGGCCGGCATCGGACGTCCGGCTTTCGAGCGTGAGGCCCGGAATGGCGACGGCATTGGCGTACAGGTCGATCGGGTAATCTTCCGTATTTCGCCACTCGTAACCGCCCACGGCGAGCCGCAGGTTGAAGAGGGTCAACCGGTTTCGATCGGGCAAGAGATCGACTGCCGCCGCGAGTTGCACCGGTCCGGTGCGGGCGTTGCGTCCCGTAGAGAAACTCAGCTCACCTGCCCGCTGCTGGTAATGCAAGCTGAGGCTCGGCGTGGCGGCGGTATAGCCCGGCGCGTGGAGCGAGTCCGCCGACAGGTCGACCGTGAAGACGAGGCTCTGGTCGAGCGGCCGGTTCAGACTGGCCGTCGCCTGAATCCTGGTATCGAGTCCGCGCGCACGTACGTCACCGATCTGGATCGATTCGGCCGCGACCGTTCCCGATAGGGCCAGCGTATCTGCATCTCCGATGAACTGAAGCTTACCGCGGAGATCCGTCCGAAGGGACGGAAGCATGGGCAGGAGGGCGGAGAGGATGTCCGGCCGGCGCAGTTCCACTTCCAGGGTCGTCGCGAGGCCCTGTTCGAACCCTGCACGAACCAGGCTCTCTCGCACCGTCCGGCGTAGCGCCTCGTCGGTGAAAGGCGATGTGGAACCTACGGGGTGTTGCAGCGACACCAGCATGCGGTTGGAATCGGCGGGCTGTGCGTCCACCAGCGGCTTGTCATATTCCCGCCGTGCCGTTTCCAGCATTTCCGCACCCCACAGCCGCGCCAGGGCCACCAGCGGTTCCAGTGCGACGTCCCCGTCGAAACGTACGGTGCCGACGTCGCCCGAGAATTCGATCCGGGGATCTTCCGTCGAGGAGTGGATGATCTCGAGTGTGCTGTGGTGCGGGGGGAGGATCCGGGTCGTTTGCCCGTATCGAATGGCAGACGAGTCGAAGGCCACCTCCAACCGGCCCCCGAGGTCGGCGAGGGAGAGCCCGAGGCCGTTCACGGTCGCGGTCGCCGTGAGATCCGTATCGAGCGAGTCGCTGAGGAGCAGGGGGCCGAGATCCAGCCGCTTCGCCCGGAAGGTGAGGGCGTATGCCGGCCTGCTGCCGGAGAAGTCGACCGTGCCGTTGGTCGCGAGCACGCCCGCCCCGCGCGTATAGTACCCGCCCCCCGTAACACGCCGGTTCTGGACCTCGGCCGCGACGACGAGCGTGTCGACGGCACGCCCCGCCAGCACGCTCGGCTGCAAGTTCAGGTGCACACGGGCGTTGAGGGTGTCCGTTGGGAGGCCGACGCCGTCGACGGCCAGGGTCCCGTTGAGGCGGCTCTGCAGCGACGCCCTTTTCAGGACGCGGGCTAGGTCGAGCCCCTGCACCCGAACGGCAGCGTGATACATTCCACCCTCGCCGGACCGGCTGTCGATGCGAAGTTGGCCGGACGCGGTGCCGGCCTGCCCGCGAATCGCAAATGTAGCGTTAAGGCGGCGCAGCACGTCAGCTCCTTTCAGAGATATCGCCCCACTCGACGTGGTTTCGATGTGTACCGCCCCGAGTTGCTCTAGCTGGGGGAGCGGGACGTTCGGCATCACGGCCGCTACGTCTCGCGCGGACAGGGCGGAAGGCTTCAGGGTTACGTCGAAGGCGAGACTGTCAGGCAGGCCCGTGAGCCGCCCCTGGGCCAGCAGTATCGTCTGACCCCGCTCCAGCCGGACGCCGTCGAACGTCAGTGCCGACAGGGACCCCTCTACATCGCCCTGCACGTCGACAGCGTCCGCCAGGGGGGACGACGGCAGGAAGCGCCGGACGTCCGCCATGTTGATGTGGCTGGGGCGCAGGGTGAGCCGGACATCGACGTCACCGCGTGCGTCCCCGTTCAGGCCGCGCAGCGGTCCGATCTCGCCGGAGAGCCCGAGCATGGTCGTTCCGGCGTGCAGTTCGAATTCGTTCACCGTCAGGGCGCCTTCGTCCAGCACGAACTGGCCCTGCAGCAGATCGATGCCGAGGCCGAGACCCGGTAAGGCTCCGGAGAACTCCTGCAACTCGATCAACTTCGAATCGGGGTCCCACTCCAGCGTGGCTTGCGCGTTTACCCGCTCCAGGCGCGTATCCGTAAAGTCGAACACCCTGCCGGCCCGCACGGCCTCAGGTGGCGCCCCCTGGTTCGTGGTGACGACCGCTCCGTCGAGGACGTGGATGTGCGTCGAGTGAATCGACCATCCGGAGGGAAGCGTGTCGCCGGAAGCGGTCCCGCTTGCGAAAGCATGGGGGAGCGTCCAGGTACCCGCTTCGGTGCGAATGAGGTGGACCGTCGGGCGGAATAGTTTGATAGTGCCGACGGAGACCCGGTGCCGGAGCAGGTCGCGCCACCTCGGGTACACCACGACCGAGTCGGCCGACAGCACCGTCGCACCGGCGGAATCCAGGATGCGTACGTCCGATGCGTACAGCGTATTGACCAGATTCCCCTTGAGCCGGCCGATCTCGATGTGCCCCTTGAACTGGCGGTTGAACTGCTGCTCGACCTGCTGCTTCAATTCGTCCCGGCCGACCTGCGTCCGCGTCAACGCCAGGAACACGAGCGCGATCAGAAGAGCAACCCCAACCGCCGTCCGTACGACGCGCGAAGCTATGTGCGTGAGCAGAAGCAATCTTGACGGGAGTGGTGGGGCTCAGGCGGAGCGCTCGAAGAACGGCTTTCAGGCGAAACCTGAACAAATACAGTGCCTGATTCGGGATTACAGGATGAACATTATCAATGGCTTAATTATCTGTTGGGCACACCGTCTCCGAGGGGTTGCGTGCGTGCGCAGCCGTTGAGGGGGAGAGGATGACGGCCATCCGTTCGAGTTTCGCCGTACGCCCAGTGTAACAGACTCGAAAACTTCCACCCCCCCGGCGGCAAACTGTTTCAGAACCAACCTCTGGCACTCATCACGAAATAAACTCCCATGCTTCTGCAATCTCCTCCAGCGTTGGCCGGTCCGTCACGTACGCCTCGCCGATACGTCGGAGCAGCACGAACCGAAGCGTGCCGGCTTCTGCTTTCTTATCCCCGCGCATCGCGTCGATCAAATCGGGGATGGGATAATCACCCATCCGCCCACCTACGGGCAACTGCCGCAGGAGTATGTCGATGCGCTGCACCGGAAGATCCGGCGTGTACAGAGCGGAGAGATACAACGCCGCCCGCATCCCGAGCGCCACGGCTTCCCCGTGCGTAAAGGTACCATACCCCGCCTTCCGTTCGATGGCGTGCCCGAACGTGTGGCCGAAATTCAGGATCGCCCGCAGCCCGGCCTCTCGCTCGTCCTGGCCCACCACCTCTACCTTCACGCGGGCGGCCCGGTAGACCAGTTCGTCGAGGAGCGTGGGATCCCGCTCCAGCACGGCCGTCCAGTTCGCTTCCAGAAAAGCATAAAGAGCGGCGTCCGCAATGAGGCCGTGTTTCACCACTTCCGCCAGGCCGCTCGTCCACTCACGATGGGGCAGGGTCAGCAGCGTGCTGTGGTCGGCGCAGATCAGGGCGGGCTGGTGAAACGCGCCGATCAGGTTCTTGCCAGCCGGATGATTGATGCCGGTCTTGCCGCCGATGGCGCTGTCCACCTGTGCGATGAGCGTCGTAGGGATCTGCACGAGCGGGAGCCCCCGCAGCAGCGTCGCCGCGGCGAACCCCGCCAGGTCGCCGATGACGCCCCCTCCCAGCGCCAGCACCGGCGTCTTCCGGTCGATGCCCCAACCCAGTGCAGCGTCGTACAGGGCGTGCAAGGGTCCGTACGACTTCGTCGTTTCCCCGGCCGGCAGGACCACCTCCCGCACAGTCCACCCGGCGTCCGTCAGAGCGCCGCTTAGCCGGGAGGCATAGAGCGGGGCGACCATCTCGTCCGTCACCACGAGGCACCGGCCCTGCCGCAACCCCGCCTCCTCCATGTGACGCGGGACATCCTCCAGCCGGTCGAAGTAGATCGGATACCTCCGATCGCCTTCCAGCGTGAGATGGAGCGGCCTGGAATAGCTCAGTTCAGTCATGTCGCGGCGGGAAACTTGTGAGGTCGAGGCAATCTTACAACTTACTCCGGCCTCGCCCGCATCACAACGTCTCCCCGGCGGTTTCCCCGTATTTTCGACCGCCCACCCCGCCCCACTGCCCATGCCTCGGCACCGACCCCGGAATCATAGTGGCTGTCGGCGGTCCGCAGTCGTACAAAACACAACCCACAACTGACTACTGACCCCTGACAACCAACCTTGAACACGCGAACACATCAACACGCGAACACTATCTTTCCACCCCCCGGCTCGGATCCGTGATCCACTCGCTCCACGAGCCCGGATACAGGCGCGCGCCGGAAAGCCCCGCGTGCTCCAGCGCCAGCAGATTGTGCGTGGCCGTAACCCCGGAGCCGCAGTAGGCGATCACCTGCGACGGAGAAGCGCCCGACAGCAGGGCCTCGAACCGCGCCCGCAGCTCTCCGGGCGGCCGGAATCGCCCCTCCTCGTCGAGATTCTCTGAAAACGGCACGCACAACGCGCCCGGGATATGTCCCGCCACCGGATCGATAGGTTCCACCTCCCCCCGGAAACGCGCGCCCGCCCGCGCATCCAGCAACGTGTAGCCGGACCGGTTCGCACGGGCGACGTCCTCCACCGATGCGATCGATTCTGCGCGAGGACGGGCCTCGAACGCCCGCGAAGGCCTCGTCTCCGGACCTTCGCGTGTGGGAAAGCCGGCGCTCTGCCAGGCAGGCCAACCGCCGTCCAGCACGGCTACCGCGTCGTGGCCCAGCCAGCGGAGCATCCACCACAGGCGTGCGGCCACGCTGCCCCCTGCATCGTCGTACACTGCCACCTGCACGCCGTCGGCGATGCCCCACCTGGAAAGGGTCTCTACGAAGGCCTCGATTGAAGGAAGCGGATGGCGGCCCGTCTTGCCGGGAATGACCTGACCGGAGAGATCCTCCGCCAGGTCGGCGTATACCGCGCCCGGAATGTGGCCCGCGAGATAATCCGCCCTTCCCCGTTCGGGCCGGTCGAGCGAAAACCGGCAGTCCACGACGGCCCAGCCGGGATCTTCGAGATGAGCCAGCAGGTCGTTCGGAGTCAGAAGTGTCGTAAAGGGCATACGTTGCCGGCATCATTCGTCGGGATAGCGTCCCGAAGCAAACCCTCCGAATTCACCTCTTGATCCATAGCACCCCGCCCGTACCGCCAACTTTCAACCTTTTAACCCGCAACCCGTTAACCCGCAACCCGTTAACCCCTACATTCCTGCCGCACACCCC
>DASSAV010000289.1:0-4412 GCA_035699265.1 Rhodothermales bacterium | reverse complement strand
CTTCCTCGCCGCACACGACTTCGAGACGCTCACCGACACGCTCGACTACCTGGACCGCCTGGGCGTGAACGCCGTTGAACTGATGCCGGTCAGCGAGTTCGACGGCAACCTGAGCTGGGGCTACAACCCGACCTTTCACCTGGCCCTGGACAAATACTACGGCCCAGCCGAGGATCTAAAGCGGTTCGTGGACGAAGCCCACAAGCGGGGCATCGCCGTCATCATGGACGTGGTGTACAACCACGCACACGGCGAATCCCCGCTCGTCCAACTCTACGGTCCTACGGGCGATAATCCGTACATCAATATCCCGGCCACGCACCCGTTCAACGTGTTCTACGACCTCAACCACGAGAACCCGTACGTGCAATACTGGCTGGACCGCGCCAACGCGCACTGGCTGGAGGACTTCGACGTGGACGGCTTCCGCATCGACCTGGCCGGGGGGTTCATGCAGACCGGCGACTTCTTCGGCTACAACCCCGAGCGCGTAGCGTTACTTACGCGCATGGCCGAAAAGATATGGGAGACGGACTCCACCGCGTACGTGATCCTGGAAGACCTCATTGACTCCGGCCAGGAATACGAGGAGCTGACCACGTACGGCCGGGACCGGGGCAGACCGGGGGCGCTGGTGTGGCACAACATGAACCAAGCCTACAGCCAGTCCACGATGGGGTATCTGACGGACGCTGGCCGCTCGTCGGATCTGAGCGACACGTACCCGTCGCTCTGGGTTGACGGCATCCCCGTCGGGAACGTGGTGACGTACATGGACAGCCACGACGAGCAGTGGCTGATGTACCGCAACCTCGCCTACGGCAACGGCAGCGGATCGTACCAGGTGAAGGAGCTGGCGACGGCGCTGGAGCGGCAGAAGGTGGCGGGCGCGTTCTTCTTCACCGTGCCCGGCCCGCGCATGATCTGGCAGTTCGGCGAGCTCGGGTACGGCGGCGGGACGGGCGAATGCCTGAGGAACGATGGTGCGGACGAGTGCCCGTCCGGCACGCCGGGCCGTGTCGGCGCGAAGCCGATCCGCTGGGAATACCGCACCGACCCGCTGCGCGAGAAGCTATACAAGACCTGGGCGGCCCTCCTCAAGCTGCGAAATGAGAACGCGCTCTTCACGAGCCCGTCTACCCAAGTCGTCCTGCGCGTCGGTCAGGGACAGGCGGACCGATGGATCAAGCTTTCCAACCTCTCACTGCCGGAGAGCACCGTGCGCAATGCGGTGATCGTCGGCAATTTCGGCGTGGTGCAGCAGAGCGTGGCGCCCGGCTTTCCGGAGGCGGGTACCTGGTACGACTATTTTACGGGCGATCCGGTAGACGTTACCGAGCCGGATACATCGCTGGCGCTGCTGCCCGGCGAGTTCCATATCTATACGGACCAGTACGTCGAGCCGCCCGAGCCGGGCCTGATAACTGTAGATACTGAGGATGAGGCGCTCCCCGGCTTCCGTGCCTACAAGCTGGGGCAGAACTACCCCAATCCATTTCGCGACGAGACCACCATCTCCTACGCCGTCCCGAAACTAAGTCACGTAAAACTTGTGCTATACGATCTGCTCGGGCGGCAGATCGCCGTTCTGGTAGACAGTGTGCAGGCGGCGGGTCCCTACCAGGTCAGCTTCGATGCCCGCCACCTGTCGGGTGGTATGTACGTCTACCGCCTGGAGGCCGAGGGGCATACCCTCACGCGCAAGATGCTGCTGGTGAAGTAATAGACCGCGATGAAACGCAGCGTGCCGGACGAGAAACGCCCTCCCATCGAGGTGCCGTTGTCGCGCAAGAAGCGCGTCGCATTCACGGCGGTACTGATCTGTCTCCCCATGCTGTTTCTCGGTATGGTAGAGGGTGCATTGCGGGCCGTCGGTTACGGAGACTCCTACCCCCTCTTCGTTCCGGTAGAGGGCCGTCCGGACTACCTGTATCAGAACCGAGAGGTGGCACGGCGCTATTTCGCGGGCCTCAACTCTGTCCCGAACAGCCTGTACGACTTCTTTAAAGCCGACAAGGATCCGGGCACGTTCCGCATCTTCGTGCAGGGAGGTTCCAGCGCAGCCGGATACCCATTCTACTACGGCGGCGCGTTTTCGCGCATGCTGGAGCAGCGCCTCAAACAGACGTTCCCCGATCGCCGCATCGAGGTCGTCAACACGGCCATGGCAGCGGTCAACTCGTATACGTTGCTTGACTTCGCCGACGAGATCCTCGCGCAGAAGCCGGACGCCGTCCTCATCTACGCGGGCCACAACGAGTATTACGGCGCCCTCGGCGTGGGCTCGTCGCAGTCGGCGGGGGTCGGGCTGGTGGCCTTAACACGGGGTTATATCCGACTGATGAAGCTCCGGACCGGCCAGGCCGTCCGGAACCTCCTCTCGTCAGCGGGCGGATTGCTTAAGGACGATGGAGACCGCCCGCCCTCGCGCACACTGATGGAACAAATGGTGGGCCGGCAAACCATCGCGCTGGGCTCCCCCGCGTATAAGCTCGGGCTCCATCAGTTCCGCGACAACCTTTCGGACCTCCTGGCGGTCTACCGCGAACACGGCATCCCTGTTTTCATCGGCACGCTTGCCAGCAACGAGCGCGACCTCCCGCCCTTCATCAGCGGGCACGAGCCCGGTACGGACACTGCTGCCTGGCGCGCCCACTACAGAGAGGCGGCCGATCTGGCCTCTAGGGATCACCTTCCGGAAGCCCTCGCCGCGACGGACGAGGTCATTGCTCTGGATACGCTCTCGGCTTCGGCCTACTTCCTGAGAGGACGTATCCTGGAGAGGTTGGGTCGTTTTGCGGAAGCCAGGAGGGCTTATCTCGCCGCCAAAGACCGGGACGAGCTCCGTTTCCGCGCCCCGGAGGCGGCAAACCGGATCATCCGCCTGGAGGCTGTTCGCCACGGCGCCTACCTCGTCGACGTTCATGCCGCGCTGGAGAATGCATCCCCACACGGCATTATCGGATCGAACCTGATGATGGAGCACCTCCATCCGAACGTGGAGGGTTATTTGCTCATGGCCGATGCATTCTACGAGGCACTCCGCCGCGAGCGCCAGATCGGAGATTGGGAAGCGCACTACGTACCGCTTTCCGATGCACGGCGTGAGATCCTGCTGACGCCGGTCGACTCCCTCGTAGGCGTCTTCCGAACGCAAAGGCTCATGGGTTCGTGGCCGTTCAAGCCGCCGGGCACCGAGGACCACGCACTGGACACGCTGCGCGGCGCGAACCCGGTGGAACAGATCGCGCTCGACCTCTACCGGGGAGAGGTCTCCTGGTTCGAAGCTAATGCCGCGCTCCGTCGCTTCTATGAGCGTGGCGGGGACTACCATCAGGCGCTACGGGCCGCACTGGCCGCCGTGCAGGAGTATCCGTTTCTACCAGATACCTACCTCGCGGCCGGGAACGTGCTCGTGGAACAGACCCGTTACGATGAAGCCCTGACTTACTTTGAGGCCGCGAACGACTTGCAGGAGTCTTCCGCCACGCAGACGATGATCGGTAGCATCCTACTCAAGCAGGGCGACCGGAAGCAGGCTGTAGCCCGCCTCGAGCGCGCCCTCGAACTCGACTCCAGCAATCAGCAGACCCTTTATAACCTGAGCGGGGCCTATGCCGTGACCCAGCGGTACGATAAAGCCCGCGCTACGGTCACTCGTCTCCTTCACATCGCACCAGGACACGCCGATGCCAGGCGGCTCCTGTTGAGCCTGCCACCCGCCGGTGGTCCGCCACCGCATTGAAGGCGCCCCCTATGCAGAAGGGCCGGCCACTGCGGCCGGCCCTTCTGGCTCGCACGTGCAGGCCGTTCCAGCCGGATCACTAGGAGCACCATCTTCCCGGTACTGAGGTGACCATTCCAGCTCGCGGTATAGAAGTAGAGCCCGTTCTGAAGACCTCCTGCTTTCCAGTGGAGCTTCTGAGTACCCGGTGATACCGAATCCGGTTAAAGGGTTATCGAATGGTCTATGCCGCCGGGCCACCGGTGGTAGCACGTCCGCGTGCGGATCTCCTCTGGTGGCTTGGCGAGCTGTCGGCAATGCTCCGCCAGGGCCGCCTCCAGATCCTCCATCCGCTCGAATGCCTTGTCCAATACCGGCGCATCGCGTTGCCGCACCGGGAGAGCGTGGTTCCACCGCTTCACGCCGGTGTTTCGGCGAGGCCAGGAAGGGCACCCTCAATGCCAAGCCACGCGAGCGCCTCCCTCAGGCTCCAAAACACATGGGCATCCCGGTGAGGTCGCTCCCGAGTGAGCAGGAGTAGCTTGGCGATGTCGAAGACCACCTCGCGGTGCACCGCTATCGCAATGCGGCCGGAGCCTTGTGCTTCCATCATGGACGCCGACTGCTCTCGAAACGCGCTCAGATCGAGTAGGGAAAAGTCGAGCATGTCGATGCTCCGCGCATCCCA
>DASSAV010000288.1:0-2730 GCA_035699265.1 Rhodothermales bacterium | reverse complement strand
GGTGCACATGCACGGCTTGGACTTTCTGCGCTGCCTGCCGCCGCAGGGAGTGCCGGTGCTCGTGACGCTGCACCTGCCGCCCGACTGGTACCCTTCCGAAACCTTCGACGTCACGCGACCCGATACCTATCTGCACTGCGTGTCCGGGTCGCAGGCAGCGGCGTGTCCGGCGGGCGCGCGGCTGCTGCCGGAGATCGAGAACGGCGTGGACGTAGAGGGGCTGCGTGTCCGGCATGCCAGGCGGGGATTCGTGATGGCGATGGGGCGGATCTGCTGGGAGAAGGGGTTCCACCTCGCCCTGGACGCCGCGCACAGGGCCGATGTGCCGATGCTGCTGGCAGGCTACGTGGCCCCGTATTACTGGCACCGGCACACGTTCGAGCACGCCGTCAAGCCCTGGCTGGACGCCCGGCGGCGCTTCATCGGACAGGTGGGGTTCGACCGTAAGCGCCGGCTCCTCACGGCGGCGCGATGCCTGCTGGTGCCGAGCACCTGTGCGGAGACGAGCTCGCTCGTCGCGATGGAGGCGCTCGCGTGTGGAACGCCGGTGGTCGCGTTCCCGTCCGGCGCGCTGCCCGACATCGTCGAGCACGGGAAGACCGGGTTCATCGTGCGCGACGTGGACGAGATGGCGGGCGCGATTCACGCTGCGGCGGAACTGGACCCGGAGGCCTGCCGGGCGGCGGCCCGCGCGCGGTTCTCGCTGGCCCGCATGATCGGGCAGTATTTCGACGTGTACCGGAAGTTGGCGGCGGGGGAGGCTGTGAAGGCTGAGACAGCGGAATCCATCGAGCCCGTGCGGAGGCGCCGTCATGTCGCCTGACGCGATAGCCGCCGGTATCGATGCCGTGGAGGAGATCACTTCGCTGGACGAGCTGGCCGGGCTCGAAGGCGAGTGGTGGGACCTATGGGAGGCCTCGGGCGCGACGCCGTTCCAGTCGCCCGCGTGGGTGCTGGCGTGGTGGCGGCGGTTTGGGTGGAATCCGCTTTGCTCGCTGGCCCTCCGAAGCGAGGCGAGCCTGGTGGGCCTGGCGCCGCTCTTCATCTGGCCGCGCGAGGACACCGGCGAGCGGACCGTGCTCCTCATCGGGACGGGCATCACGGACCACCTCGATATGATCTGCGCAGCGGGATTCGAAGACGAGGGGGCCGAACGTGTTCTGGACTGGCTCGACGGTGCCGGCGACCGGTGGGACGTGTGCGATTTCCAGCAGCTACATGCCACCTCTCCGCTGCGCGTGAGTATGCTATCCCGGCAATGGCGGGAGGAGACCGGGGAGCAGGACGTGTGCCCGGTGCTGGCAATTCCGGAGGGTGTGCGTGACGGGTCGGATTTTCTGCCCCGCCGGCTCTGGAAAAATGCCGGGTACTACCGCAGGCGGCTGGAGCGGCTGGGGGCGGTGGAGATCGAGGCCGTTACTGAGGAGAACTTCGCGGAACTGTTCGAGGCGCTGGTGCGGCTGCACGGGGCGCGGTGGGCCTCGAAGGGGGAGGCGGGGATGCTGGCGGAAGGGGATGTCGAAGCGTTTCACCGGGACGTAGCGGGCGGCATGCTGGCCCACGGCCTGCTTCGCATGTACGCGTTTCGGCTGGACGGCCGGATCGTGGCGGTATACTATGGGATGTCGGCTAAAAGGCGCGCGTACTACTACCTCGGCGGGTTCGACCCGGCGCTGGAGAAGTTCAGTCCGGGCACCCAGATCGTGGCGCACGCGCTCTGCGAGGCGGCGCGGGAGGGGTGTACGGCGTTCGACTTCCTCCGGGGTCGGGAGGCGTACAAGCATGCGTGGGGCGCGGCCGACCGGCCGACGTTCCGGAGAATCGTCCGGCGGGTCGCCCGAACAGAGATTGAAAACGATGCAGGTAGAGCCAGAAGTCAGGGTATTCGAGCGGTTTACGGTGCCGGTTGAGGTCGTCGTTCGATGTGCGACACAGGACGACCTCGACGATATGGAGTGGTTCGGCCGGTTCACACACCACCGCGAGATCATAGAAGAGGCCTACGAACGGCAGGAGGAGGGCACCAACGTCATGCTCGTAGCGGACGTGAACGGGGCGCCCGTGGGACAGGTCTGGATCGACCTCGAGCGGAAAGCCGATGAGGGGATCGGGGTGTTGTGGGCGATCCGGGTGTTTCCGTGGTTTCGGAACATGAAGATCGGCAGTCACCTGTCGCAGGCGGCGGAAAGGCTATTATGCCGCCGGGGGTACCGGTACGCGGAGCTCGGCGTGGAGAAGCTCAACGCGGCCGCCCGGCGTTTTTACGAGCGGCACGGGTACGAGGTGGTCGGCGAACTCCACGAGACGTACGACTACACGACGCCGAGCGGAAGGCACGTACATACGGGGCTGGATGAGTGGACGATGCGGAAACGGGTGGGGTGAGGGTTGGGGCGTGTAGGAGACTATGAATCTACGAGGATAGGATGGTACGAGAGGGTGTGCGTGTAGCTGTCGTAGTCTCGTAGTCTCCTCGTCTCGTAGATTCTTCTTCCTGTAGTCTCCTCGTCTCTTAGACTCAGGTTCTGAAGGATTGCAATTTGGCTGGAAAGGAGGTGGTCTTGGAGGAAAGTAGACCGGCGGGGGTGGGGAGGCTGGGGGTTCGGTGGACGATCGGGGACGTGAACGCGAACGGGTTCGAGTCCCTGCGGCTTTCGCTGTGGGGGGCGCGCAGGGTGTTCGGGCCACGGGCCACGTACCTGGTGTGCGTGAACACCATCCCGGTAGAGG
>DASSAV010000287.1:0-10134 GCA_035699265.1 Rhodothermales bacterium | reverse complement strand
ATCGACACCAAAGGCACCTTCCACACGCAATGGGAACCGGCCTGAGGAGATCCAGGAGGCGCGGCGGCCCCGGAACAAGCCTGCCGTCGTCGTGATCTTCGGCGCGGGCGGCGACCTGACCTGGCGCAAGCTGGTCCCGGCCCTGTACAACCTGTTCGTCGACGGCTGGCTGCCCGAGCGCTTCTGCATCATCGGCATGGACCGCAAGGAGATGGACGACGCAGCGTTCCGCGACCACCTGCGGGACGGCGTCGACCTGTACTCCCGGCGGAAGCCGGACGACGAAACCTGGGGCCGCTTCGCGCCGCACCTCTCGTACGCGACCGCGGATTTCGCGGATGCCGCCGCCTTCACGCGACTCAGCGACCGCATCAAGGCGCAGGAGAAAGCGTGGGGGGCCCCGGCCGAACAGGTATTCTACCAGGCCACGCCCCCGTTCCTGGTCGAAACCATCGTCAAGCAACTCGGGCAGTGCGGCCTGGCCGAACAGCGGGAACGGGCGCGCATCGTGCTGGAGAAGCCTTTCGGGCACGACCTCGACTCCGCCCGGGCCCTGAATGGGATGTTGACGGCTGTTTTTGGCGAATCGCAGATCTACCGCATCGACCACTACCTCGGGAAGGAGACGGTACAGAACATCCTGGCCTTCCGCTTCGCCAATGCCATGTTCGAACCGCTGTGGGACCGGCGGTACATCGACCACGTCCAGATCACCGTTGCGGAGACGGTGGGCGTGGAGCACCGGGGCGGCTACTACGAGCACGCCGGCGCCCTGCGGGACATGATCCAGAACCACCTGCTACAACTGCTGTGCCTCATCGCCATGGAGCCGCCCGTGTCGTTCGAGGCGGACGAGTTACGCAATAAGAAAGTAGACGTGCTGCACGCCGTCCGCCGCATCCCGCCCGACGAGGCCCACCTGTACGCCGTGCGCGGGCAGTACGGGCCGGGCTGGATGCAGGGAGATCAGGTCCAGGGCTACCGCTCTGAACCGGGGGTGGACCCCGCGTCGAATACCGAGACCTTCGCCGCCGCCAAGCTGTTCGTGGATAACTGGCGGTGGCAGGACGTGCCGTTTTACCTGCGGACGGGCAAGCGGCTGCCGACGCGCGACTCCGAGGTACACGTCCAGTTCCGGCCCGTACCCCACCAGTCGTTTCCCCTCCCGGCCGTGCTGGACTGGCAGCCGAACCGCATCACCCTCCACATCCAGCCGGACGAAGGAATCTCGCTCCGCTTCCAGGCCAAGCGCCCCGGACTCGAAATGCTGCTGAGCCCCGTCGAGATGCGCTTCTCGTACGCGGAGGCCTTTCACACCGGCTCGCCCGAAGCCTATGAAACGCTCCTGCTGGACGTGATCCAGGGCGACGCGACCCTGTTCATGCGCGCGGACCAGGTAGACGCCGCCTGGTCGGTCGTGATGCCGGTGCTGGAAGCGTGGCAGACGGTCGTGCCGGTCGATTTCCCCAACTACGCCGCCGGAAGCTGGGGCCCGGAGGAGGCGGAGGCCCTCATCGCCCAGGACGGGCGAACGTGGCTACAGCCCAGCATCGTACAGGAGGAGGTAGAGGAGGCAGGAGCCTGAGAGCCGAGGAGCCTTTGAATCTACGGTTAGAATGCAAACGGCATCGCCTCCTACTCTCCTACTCTCCCGAAACCCCGTCATACCAAATCCGGTTATTCGCTCGACGAATGACAAAAGCAAAAGAAGCTCTCCTCGCTCTCTGCCGCTCACCGAATCGTGGATCCGCGCGCCGGATGAATCCCCGCGCCTTGAGCGAGTGGCGCAACACCGACACGTGCCCAGTCTATCGCCAACCCTGGCGCGCCGCTCGGTCCGATGCGTGCGCCGGGAAGGGGATTCAGAGCGTTCCGATTCGGTCGCCCTTCTTTGGTCCTTTCTTGGGCGAGCAAGAAAGAACATGCCCCAGGCAAGCACACCCCCAAACACATCCTCCTCATACCAAATCCGCTTAGCTCCTTGCAGAATAGCGGACGTAACGAAGCTCCCCTCCCGGACAGGAAGACACGAGCGAAGCGACTGACGAAGCGACTCACGAAGTAAAATACAGGGGTAGTTTGCATCTGCTCCAGGATCGGCAGTTTTTCCTACCGATACGGATCAGCCGGGTTTGGTATCACTCGAAAGCCACCATAAGCTGGCCTTTTACGACGGCTTCCCCGGCGCGCACCGGCACGGATCGGATCTTCCCGTCCGCCGGGGCCTTGAGTTCGTTCTCCATCTTCATGGCCTCCAGTACCAGCAGCCCCTCCCCCGCCGAAACCGTCTGCCCCGGCTCTACATGGACGGACAGCACCAGCCCAGGCATGGGGGCGTGTACTTCCCGGCGCATAGCCGCGCCCGCCTTCCCGACGCCGAGCTTCTCGAAAAGCAGATCCTGCTCGTCGCTCACCCGCACCGCGATTTCCCGTCCGCCGGCGATCACCCGTACACTTCCATCCGGCGCGCGGCTGATCGCCAGCCCCAGGCTCTGCCCGTCAACCAGCAGGCTGAAATAGCCCGCCCCCACCTCCTCGAAGCTGACCTCCGCCCGCACCCCGTTCACGAACAATCGTTCGCCCTCGAAACGCACGTCGTAAACCTCGCCGCCGACCTCGGCGCGAAACGTGCCCCCCGGAACCGCATCCCCATTAGCCGAAGTCATATATCACCGTATCCACGATAGTGTAGTCCACCGAACATCGCTCCCGTCATCTCGAGCCCCAAACATCCACACCCTGATACCCGGGCACAACCTACAACAATCCAAAATCCTAAATCCAGAATCCAAAATCGAGTGCCCCTCACGTCCGATGTATTGCTCTACGGCTACCGCAACGGCTTCTTCCCGATGGCGAACCCGGACGAAGCCGGTGCCATCTACTGGTATGCCCCGGATCCACGCGCCATCCTCCCGCTGGACGCATTCCACGTACCCGGAACCCTCGCCAGAACGATGCGCCGGGATCTGTTCGAGGTCCGGCACGATACGGCCTTTGAAGCCGTGATGCGCGCCTGCGCGGCACGTGATGAAACGTGGATCTCCGCGGAGATCGTAGACGCCTACACAGCGTTGCACCATGATGGCTTCGCGCATAGCGTAGAATGCTGGCAGGGCGGTCTGCTCGCCGGGGGACTCTACGGCGTGGCCGTCGGGGGCGCTTTCTTCGGGGAGTCCATGTTCCACCACGTCCGGGATGCGTCCAAGGTAGCCCTCGTCCACCTCGTCGCGCACCTCCGTAGGCAGGGTTTCGTCCTCCACGACACCCAGTTCCTCACCCCCCACCTGGAACGCTTCGGCGCCGTCGAGATCCCCAGAAATGAATACGAACACCGCCTGGCCGAAGCCGTAGCACTACCGGTGCATTGGTAGATTCCGGCACGACTTTCGTAGATACTACCTTCGGGCTCTCCCGGCGCATTGCCGCGTGTAATACCTGCACCTCCCACACCACGGATAAGCCTAAAATCGCCCTATGCGACCCATCCTGACCCTCGCCTGCTGCCTTACCCTCCTGTCCGCCTGTCGCTCCGACGTGCAGCAGGTGTCCACCCCCGTGCGCAACGCCTCCTTCCAGGCGCCGGACCGGCCCTCGTCAGTGCCCCAGGTGTTCACGGACATCATGGCGTTTGCGCGGGCGCAGAAGCTGCAAGACCGGCCCCTGGGCGAGGTCATGCAGACTGTCGGCGAGCAGCTCAAGGGGACGCCCTACGTGGCCGGCACACTGGACCTGCCCGGCCAGGAAAAGCTCGTCTGCCGCATGGACGGGTTCGACTGCGTCACGTTCTACGAGACCGCCCTCGCAATGGCGCGCGGCATCGAGGCCCAGGATTACTCCTTCGATACGTTCAAACGCAACCTCCTGGACGGCCGCTACCGCGACGGCAAACTGGACGGCTACTGTAGCCGCCTCCATTACTTCTCCGACTGGGTGGCCGATAACCAGGCGCGTGGAAACGTCGAGAACGTCACGGCGGACCTCGGCGGGGTTCCGCTGGACAAGACGCTCGACTTCATGACCACCCACCGCGACCTGTACCCGCGCTTCGCCACCAATGACCAGACCTACGCCTGCATCGCGGACATGGAACAGGATCTGGCAGGCATGGACCTGTATTACATCCCGACCGCCCGCATCCGGTCCGCCTACGGCAAGCTCCAGGCCGGCGACATCGTCGGCATGGCAACGAGCATAAACGGGCTCGACGTCACCCACACGGGGCTCGTGTACGACGATGGGACCGGCGGCAAGGGATTCCTGCACGCCTCCACCAGCGGCGGCGTAAAGGTTTCGCCCGATCTTCAAGCCTATGCACAGAACAACAAGAGCACGATCGGCATTATCATTGTTCGGCCAAAGTTATGACATATTTACAGGGACTTCGGCCTAAGAATTTGAAGAACGGTTTCGCAATAGATGGAAAATATTAAACGCATCGGCGTCTACACCAGTGGCGGCGATGCTCCCGGCATGAATGCCTGCGTTCGTGCCGCCGTGCGTACGGCCGTCGCGCACGACGTTGAAGTAATCGGTATAAGGCGCGGCTACGCCGGTATGATCGACGGCGATGTGGTGGAAATGGACGGACGCTCGGTATCCAACATCGTCCAGAAGGGCGGCACCATCCTCAAGTGCGCCCGCTCCGACGGCTTCCGCACCCCCGAGGGCCGCGCAAAGGCCGCCGAAAACCTCGAAAAACTGGGCATCGACGGCCTCATCGCCATCGGCGGCGACGGGACCTTCCGCGGCGCGGCGCTCTTCCACGACGAGTACGGCTTCCGCACCGTGGGATGTCCCGGCACCATCGACAACGACCTCTTCGGCACCGACGAGACCATCGGCTACGATACGGCGCTGAACACGGCTATCGAGAACATCGACAAGATCCGCGATACGGCGGACGCGCACGACCGCGTGTTCCTCGTGGAAGTCATGGGCCGGGATGCGGGCTTCATCGCCCTCAACTCCGGCATCGGCGGCGGCGCCGAACTCGTGTTGATCCCCGAGACGCTCACGGGCATGCACGAGATCAAAGACCGGATCCTTTCCCTGATGACCGCGCAGTCTCGGTCTTCCATCGTCGTCGTGGCCGAGGGTGACGACCACGGGGGCGCGACCCACATCGGTAAGGTGCTGAAGGACGATCCGGCCTTTTCCCAGATCGACCTCCGTATCTGCATCCTGGGCCACACCCAGCGCGGCGGATCCCCCAGCGCGCGCGACCGCGTGCTCGCCAGCCGCCTGGGCTCTGCCGCCGTGGAAGCACTGCTCGATGGGCAAACCAACGTCATGGTGGGCATCATGAACAACGAAATCAAGCTCACCCCCATGCGCAACGTGTGGAGCCGCAAGAAGAACATCAACTTCGAACTCCTCAAACTAACGCAGCTCCTGAGCTAACGCCCATCAATGGGTAATGCGTAATTGGCAATGAGTAATAAAACATTATGCAAAGCAGATCGCTACCCTTCATTACCCACTGCTAATTACTAACTGTTAATTGCTAATTACTCATTACTCATTGTGTCCCACTACCCTCCCGTCGGCGAAGCACAGGGCAAGAGAGAGAAGGTCGAGGCGATGTTCGACGCCATCGCGCCGCGCTACGATCTGCTAAACCGGGTGCTCAGCCTCGGGATCGACCAGTCGTGGCGTAAGAAAGCGGTCGCCCTCCTGCAAGAGGACCACCCCGAACGCATCCTGGACGTCGCCACGGGCACCGCCGACCTCGCCATCGAAGCCGTCCGCCTGGACCCGAAAAGCGTCGTCGGCGTGGACATCTCGGAGGAGATGCTGAAGGTAGGCCGTGAGAAGGTGCAGCAGCGTGGCCTGTCCGACCGCATCACACTTCGGCAGGGGGACTCAGAGCGGCTGCCCTTCTCGGACGCGCAGTTCGATGCGGTCCTCGTCGCCTTCGGCGTGCGCAATTTCGAGAACCTGGACAGGGGCCTGGCTGAAATGCGGCGGGTGCTGCGGCCCGATGGAGCGCTCGTCGTTCTGGAATTCAGCCAGCCCAACGCTTTCCCGATGAAGCAGCTCTACGGCTTCTACTCCCGCTTCATTCTCCCCAACGTCGGCGGCGCCATCTCGAAGGATAAAGGCGCCTACCGGTACCTCCCGGACTCCGTCGCCCGTTTCCCCTCCGGGCCGGATTTCCTCCAGCGCCTGGAAGCCGCAGGCTACCACAACCTCTTGTGGAAGCCCCTCACCTCCGGCATCGCCTCGCTTTACAAGGGGTACGCGTGAAAAAGTGCCTGCGGGTTGGTGGTGTGAGTGGCTGGCAGTCGTCAGTCACCGGCCAGATCCGCTCCCTGCCCCGTATTTTCGGGGAGCGGCGCAGTGCCCAATGACGGAACGAGGCTGGGGCCTTCTGCCGTCGGCCGCCGGAAAAACGCCGCCGCGGGCGGCCGGAACAGCACGTAGAGCATGAGTCCGAAGATCACGAGGTGCGCCAGCAACTCAGCCGGGTGAAGCACGCTCAATGCCACGTGTAGCCCCATCCACGCCACCAGCAGCCAGCGAGCCCAGTTACGAGCGCGGAACAGGAAGGTGGCGCTGAGCAGTGCGGCGATGCCGATCGCCAGCACCAGCGTGTCGTCGCCCGCCAGGCGCACGGGTCCGGCACCCCGGAACAGCGGGGCGAGGCCACGATAAACGTCGAGCACGCCGAGCGCGAGGAACAGCGCGCCGATGACGAACACGGAGGGCGGGAGCCTACGCATGGTTCCCTCCGGTTTGGCCGTCGGAAGTTCCGATGAGGTGTGCCGAGCGGTCGCGGCGCCATTCTGCGAGGATGTCGAGAATGCCTGCGTCCGGCTCCTCGCCCGGCTCCCACTCTAATGGTGATCCTGCGTCCAGCAGCAGCCGCGCCACCTCGGCGTAACTGCCACCGCGGTCCTCGTGCATTCTCGATCCTTCGGCCGCCCAGACGAGCGGTTGCCCGTGGAACTCGCGGTCGCGAGCGGCCGGCGACGCGCCGTGGGCCAGCAGCACCCGCACGGCGTCTGGCCGACCGGCCATCGCCGCGCTGTGGAGCGCGGTCTTGCCGATCTCCTCGTCGGCGCGGTTCGGATCGAAGCCGCAGGCGAGCAGTAGATCGAGAGCAGGCGTGTCGCCCGCCTCGGCGGCCCGGTGCAGCGCCACGTGGTGCTCCGCGCCGATCTCGTCGCACAGCGCCGGCCGGGTGGCCAGCAATGCGTCCACCGCCGCGCGATCGCCCTGGCTGCACGCCGCGACGAGCCGGTCCACCGGCCGCAGCTCGGCCGCCGCGCCGCGCGCCCGCAGCCACTTGGCAACCGGGCGGTTTCCGTGAAGCTCCGCCACTGCATAGGGAGTACGGCCGTCCGCACGCTCGCGGGAGACGTCGGCGCCTCTCGAGACGAGCAGTTCCGCCAGCGCGACGTCCCCGCGCTTCGCGACAGCGTGTAGGGGCGTCTCGCCGTTGTCGGTGAATACGGGGTCCGGATCGGCACCGTTGTCGAGCAGCCAGCGTGCGCCGGTGGGACTCGGACCCCAGTGGAGGATGGAGTAGAGCGGAGAGGCCCCGTCCGTCGCCCAAGGCTGGTTCGGGTCGGCACCATACGAGTGCAGGAGGTCGAGCGCGGTCACGTTGCCGCCGCTGGCCGCGAGCGGCAGGGTAATGCCGTCGTTCGGGTCGGCGCCCGAGCGCAGCAGCAGCTCCGCGAGCGGCAGCAGCCGCGTGACGCAGACGGCCCCCCAGAGCACGGGGCGCCGCACCCCGTGGTGCAGCCACGGAAAGCGAGTATTGGGGTCGGCACCGGACTCCAGCAGCAGCCGCGCGATGGCGACGAGCCCGTCCGAGCTAGCAACGGGTCCGTGGTGCAGCGACGTATGACAAACGTAGAGGAGGGGCTCCCAGCCGCGCATGCCACCGGGTTCGCGGGCGAGATCGGGGTTGCGGGCGAGACGATGTTCCACAGCCGCGACGTCGCCGAGTAGCAGCGCGACGTGGAAGCCGGCACCGGCGATGCGGGGGTAGAGCGCGAGCAGCCGCTCGGCGCGGTCGCTCCGCCCGTCGGTGGCTGCCACGATGAAACCCTCCACCGCCGCGCCGATCTCGAGTGTCAACTCCTCCACCCGCTCGCGCAGTGCGTTCCACGAAAGAAAGCCGTGCTCGCGCGCGGTGACCGACTGAGCGTCGTGCAGATCGAGAGGCGTGCGTGCGAGTTCGTCTTCGGTAGCGTGAGCGAGCGAGGGGAGTGCGCGGAAACGACTAAGCGCAGCCGTATCGCCTGCTCTGGCGGAGCGCAGCAACTCCTTCGCCAGTCGCTTGAGCTGCCCGAGGTCGGGCTGCTGGGGTAGAGGGCGGGCGGACATCATATTGCCTCCATGCTTAGGGCCGGCGGTCCGCAAGCTGGCCAGCACGGAGATGACGTACCGTCACCTGGATCTTCGGAGGGTGGACTCAGTCCTTTGCGCGGACCCGCAGGCGCCCTGAACGCCCACCCGCATGATACGCTGCCGTCCGCCTACAGTCAAGGGTCGACGTTGGGAGTGATCCGACGCGGCAGCATCTGCGAGCGGCAGGCTACCGGCTACCACGACCTCACATGGAAGCCCCTCACATCCGGCACTGCCTCTCTATAAGGGCTATGCAGAACGTGTCGGAATGCAACCGGGAAAGCTGTGTTCATGCCCCTCATACGCCTACACACCCACACCCCTGTTCACCCAAATACATGACACGTGAACACCTTTCACGCATGTTCTCTGGCTTGGCGACCGCTCCGCTTCGGCAGGGGGACGAACATCCGCACCTGCCTCCTGTACTCCCGATACCGCTCCCCGAACATCTGCACCAGGTCGTGCTCCTCCAACTGCAACGCGATCAGGATGTAACCCGTCGTCGCCAGCGCGAAGAGCAGGTGGCCCATTGACATGTCGGGCGTCGCCCAGAACGCGATGAAGAAGCCTGCCATGATCGGGTGCCGCATGTACCGGTAAAGCCCCGGCGTCTTGAATCCCGGAGACTGCGCCTCCTGCCGTCGCAAGTGCTGGTAGACCTGCTTCATCCCGAACAGGTGCGCGTGGCTGATCATGAACGTGGCCGTGAGCACGAGCCCCCACCCGATGCCGAATAGAGTCCACAACACGGCACGACCAGTCGCATTCTCCACGGTCCAGAAGGTGTCCGGCAGCGGTTGCCAGAACCGGTAGAGCAGGATGAGCGCCAGGCTGGCCAGCAGCACGTAGGTGCTGCGCTCGATGGGCTCCGGTACGAGCTTGGTCCACTGGCGTTTGAAGCCGGGGCGTGCCATGCCGCTGTGCTGGAGGGCGAAGAGGCCGAGCAGGAGCACGTCGATGAGCAGTGATGCGGCGAATGGTCCCTCCACGCCGGAGTCGATGGACTTGGGCACGACGAGGTTTCCGGTGAAGCCGATAGCGTAGAGAAAGGCGCCGAGGAAGACGACGTAACTGACGGCGCCATAGAAAAAGGCTATTACTCTTGACATGACATCTCCCGGTCTGTTGATTGCGCGTCACCCCGGGCTCACTTAGAGCAAGCGGGGCTATTTCGCTCGTATTCTAAGACGGGGAGCACCTCGCTGTCATGGGACCGCTGTCCTGATTTGAGTGAGTGCCCTGGGGCAAGAGTCCCGTTCAGGAGAGCCTTGCAGCATCTTTCCCGAATCCGGCTTCCCGCGCGGTCACGATGGCCTTCGCCCGGTCGCGCACGTCCAGCTTGCCCAGGATGTTCGTCACGTGGTTCCGAACAGTCTTCGGGCTGATGTAGAGCAGCTCGGCGATCTGGGAATTGTTCAGCCCCCTGGCGATCAACTCGAGGACCTCGCGTTCGCGACGGGTAAGCTCCGTGAAGTCCCCTTGTAAATCGGCTGGCCCTGGCCCGTCCACGGGTACTCCGAGGAATGCCCGGACTTCCGCCAGAAATCGCTGCCACGCCGGCTCATGTTCCAACAGGATGTGGTTCTTGCTGTCGAGCTGGACGAACCGTGCATTGGGGATCAGCGCTGCGAGGAGCCGGCCCTCTTCGAACGGGATGCCTGCGTCATCCCGGGCGTGGAGGATGAGCGTCGGCACTTCCACCCTCCGGGCCAGATCGGTCACTTCGATGTGGTAGAATGCCCGTTCCATGGCAGCAGCATTTTCGGG
>DASSAV010000286.1:0-4305 GCA_035699265.1 Rhodothermales bacterium | reverse complement strand
AGGAACCGGTTCTGGTTTTCCTGCCGCTCGCGGCTGGAGAGGCCTGCGTGGTAGGGCACCGCATCGCGCCCGTTTTCACGCAGCCACGCCGCCGTTTCCTCCACGCTCTTGCGGGAGAGGCAGTACACGATGCCCGCATCTTCCGGGTGCTCGGAGATGATGAAGTCGAGGAGTTGTTGTTTGGGCTTGTTCTTGTTGACGACCCGGTATCGGATGTTGGGCCGGTCGAACCCGGTGACGAAGAGGCCGTCCGGGTCGACGTTCAGCCTGCGGAGGATCTCTCGCCGGGTCGGCTCGTCCGCCGTCGCGGTAACCGCGATGCAGGGAACGTCAGGAAACGCCTTGCGGACGGTTTCCAACTGGTGGTATTCCGGACGGAAGTCGTGCCCCCACTGGGAGATGCAGTGTGCTTCGTCGATGGCGAGGAGGGCGAGGTCCGTCTCCTCCATCGCTGCCATGAAAGCCGGGGTCGTGAGCCGTTCCGGGGCAACGTAGAGCAGGTCGAGTTCGCCTGCACGGAAGGTCTGTTCCACGCGGGCCTGCTCGGACGCAGACAGGCTGGAGTTCAGGTATTCTGCGCGAATTCCCAGCTGCTTCAGTGTGTTTACCTGGTCCTGCATGAGCGAGATCAAGGGGGAAACCACGATGCCGGTCCCTTTCCGGACGAGGGCGGGGAGCTGGTAGCAGAGCGACTTGCCGCCGCCTGTGGGCATGACGACCAGTGCGTTGCCGCCGTCGATCACGCGCCGGATGACGGATTCCTGCCTCGGGCGGAACGTATCGTAGCCGAAGACCCGCTTCAGGAAGTCGCGTGGTTCTGCGGTGTGGGGCATCAGGGGTGTCATGGGGTCAGGAGTGCTGCTGTCCGGGGAAGGTACGGCATCAGGAATGAAGGCGTCGTGTCACAGGCGGGGCGGGAACGATGCCGGGACCGGCAGGGCCACCTTTGCGTTATATTGGAATCCGTCACCGACTCACCAGCCGCACCCAGGAGCAAGACCATGACCGACTACGCACATCCCGAAGTTCTCGTAAGCACAGACTGGGTTGCCAGCCATCTGGAAGACACCGAGCACCTCAGAATCGTGGAGTCCGACGAGGACCTCCTGCTGTATGAGACCGGCCACATACCCAACGCCGTGAAGCTCGATTGGATCACGGATCTGCAGGACCAGGTCGTGCGCGACTACGTCGGCAAGGAACGGTTCGAGCAGTTGTGTTCGGAGCGTGGGATCGGAAACGACACCACGGTGGTGTTCTACGGCGACAAGAACAACTGGTGGGCCACGTACGCCTTCTGGGTATTCAAGCTGTTCGGCCACGAGAAGTGCCTGGTCATGAACGGCGGGCGCAAGAAGTGGGAGGCGGAGGGCCGTAAGATGTCGAAGGAGCGCCCTTCTTTTCCACGCACGACGTACCGCGCCACGGAGCCCGATCCGGCCATCCGCGCTTTCCGTGACGAGGTGCTCCAGCACATGCGGCGCCGGGGCCAGCTCGTGGACGTCCGTTCACTCGCCGAGTACACGGGGGAGAAGATGCACATGCCAGAGTATCCACAGGAAGGGGCCATGCGGGGCGGACACATCCCCGGCGCTCGCAACATTCCGTGGTCGATGGCCGTGAACGAGGATGGCACCTTCAAGGATCGGGAGGAGCTGGAAGATCTGTACGTCACGGATAAGCGGCTGCATTCCGAGGAGCCGGTCATCGCCTACTGCCGGATCGGCGAGCGCTCCAGCCACACCTGGTTCGTGCTGAAATACCTGCTTGGCTTCGGGGATGTGAAGAACTACGACGGCTCGTGGACAGAGTGGGGCAACCTGGTGGGGGCGCCGATAGAGAAGGGAAACCCGGTCGAGCAGGCCCCGTGAGCGTATGACGAAGTTCGAATCGATCGCACAGGAGTTCCGCGGTGCAGATGCGCCCCTTCGGCTGGAACTGCTCATCGACTATGCGCAGCGGCTGCCGGAGCTGCCCGAAAAATACCGGGCCTTGCGCGACGCCGGTCTGAACCTGGTGCACGAGTGTCAGGCGCCCGTATTCCTGGCCGTCGAGGTTGAGGACGGCAAGGTCCGCCTGTTCGGCGACGTGCCCAGGGAGGCGCCGACCGCGCGGGGCTTCACGTCCATCATGATCGACGCCTTCGACGGCGCGGACGCTGCCGACGTGGAGGAGGCGCCCCTGGATGCGCTGCACGAACTGGGGCTCGACAGCCTGCTCGGCATGCAGCGCACGCGCGGCCTCAGCGCCATCTACCGGAGGATCAAGGACGAGGCCGGCCGCAAGACGGCCGTGTGACGAGCGTTCAGGTCTCCGGCTCCAGCAGTAGCAGCAGTTCGGAGAGGATCATGGCGGTGGCGCCCCAGATTTCGTAGGGGCCGGCGTTGTAAAACGGTACCCACGCCAGCGTGCCCCGAACTTCCCGCTGCTCCCGCCGCCGCGTCGCCGGGTCCTGCAACTGGGATAGCGGCACGTGCAGGATGGCCTCGACCTCCGCCTCGTGGGGGATCAGGTCGGGCGGGTGCGGACAGACTGCCACGAACGGGTAGACGCAGAAGGCGGTCGGCGGGATGTAGATCGGTGAAAGGGGTCCGAGCACCTCCACCTCGTCCGCGAGCCCGACCTCTTCCCGGGCTTCTCGCAAGGCCGTTTCCAGCAGCGATTCACCCGGCTCGCAGCTGCCGCCGGGGAAAGAGATCTGGCCGGCATGGTGGGGGAGGTGCGAGGGGCGGAGGGTGAGGACGACAGCGGGCGCGCCCTCCACAGGGACCAGAAGGGCCAGTACGGCGGCCTCCCGGCACGTCTTTCCTTCTGCCCATATGGCGTTCGGATCTTGCCGGTACTCGGGGGCCATCAGCAGGTGGGCCCGCGTGCCGGGAAGCGGACCCGGCACGCGGGCGCGGAGCCGGTCCGCCACCGCGTCCATCCGTGTTGGGCCTGGTCCGTCAGTGAGAGGGGTCATACCGAATCCGGCAGATCATCATGAAGGGAGTACCGCTAACCCTGGAGCATATGCAAACCACCCCAGCACCTCCTTAATATTGTCTTTGACAAATTGGTCCGGTAAAGGCGTGAGCGGTGCAGTGACCGTGGATTCGTACCGGCATACCTCGTGCATAGCTGCTGATGCGCAGCTTGTTGGTGCACCAGCCCCGGCCGCTTCTGTCCAGGAGGAGCGCTTCTCTTCCTCTGCCGAAAGAACAAATGAATGGCCATAGGGGGCGTTTATCAGGGCGGTTAGGGGTGTGCTTTGCTGGTGGATGTCCTTTCTTGCGCGCCCAAGAAAGGACCAAAGAAGGGCGATCGAATCGGAACGCGCTGAATCCCCTTCCCGGCGCACGCATCGGACCGAGCGGCGCGCCAGGGCTGGGCGGCAGGTCAGGATAGTTTCGGTGTTGCGCCACTCGCTCAACGCGCGGGGATTGATCCGGCGCGCGGATCCACGATTCGATGGGAGGCAGGAGGGAGGGAGCTTCATTTGCTTTGCCGAAAGCATAAATCAATGACCATGAAAGGAGGGGAGTTTTTTCGCTTCTACGCTTCTGCACCTGAAAAAGGAGGTTCCGTGTCACTTGCGGTCGATCCGGTAGTCCGAGTAGTCGGAATCAACACGCAAGAGGAGGGTAAAGGTCCGGATGCGCCGCCGCGTCCGGATGGTGCCTTCTATGTGCCGCCCGGTGGGCACGTCGAGTCCTTGAACGCGCTCGTAATCCGTGTCAACGGTGAGGGTAGAGCCATCCGCAGTCCGTTCCAGAATCGTGCGCGTGTGCAGCAGATCGGCGCGGTCGGCGCCGATCCAGATGGTCATCCGTTGAACGGGCGCCCGTGCATACCGGGTCCGGGCGACGTCGAACCGCCACGCGGCCACGCCCTCTATTTTTTCCCGGGCGACGGGGCCGACGGGCTGCATGCGGGCCAGCGCCCGGGCCGGGAAGAGCAGTTCCTGGAGCAATCGATCGACGCGCGCCCCCGCGAGGTGGTCGCTCAGCCGTTCCAGCCGGTCGAATTCCGACGGCGTCAGGACGCGCCCGTTCGCTGAAGCCGCGAGGATGTCGCGTTCCCAATCATTCGTTCCGGGATCGCCCGTCCGCCGGCTCCGCACGCGGAGGGTCCGTTTGCCGAAGGGCCCGTCCAGGACCCGCTGCGCCTCCTCCGTAAACGAGACCTCGCCGGACTGGCGTACGGTTTGAGCCTGGGCAGAGAGCCACGCGCGCAAGAGCTGCTCCGGCGCAGGGGCGCGCTGTGCCGAGGCCGTGCCGGTCGTGAGCAGGGCTATTGCCAGCAGGGTGCTCGTGAGGAGGAGTC
>DASSAV010000285.1:0-10943 GCA_035699265.1 Rhodothermales bacterium | reverse complement strand
GCCTGGTCGACGCGCGTCTGCTGGAGCATGACTTCCGAGAGCCAGATCCGATAGGGGTCCCGTGTGCGCCGCCACGGCAGATCCCGCGCCTCCCTGCGGTACCAGTCGAGCAACGGCCCGGCGAAGGCCGAACGCTCCTCCGCCGTCGGCTGGTAAGCTGGAGGGGGCGGGAGAGCGCTTTGCATGGTGCCGCTGGACAATGGTCTGATCGTGTTTGCGGAGAGGAGTGTATTGCTGAATCTGGCGATCTCGATGTGGCATCAGGATCGTAGAAACCGGAACCACCCCCCCTCCTTTCATGGTTGTTGATTTATTCTTTCGGCAAAGCAGAACGAGCTCTCCTCCTCCTGCCTCCCGTCGAATCGTGGATCCGCGCGTCGGATGAATCCCCGCGCGTTGAGCGAGTGGCGCAACACCGAAACAGCCTCGACCTACCGCCCAACCCTTGCGCGCCGCTCGGTCCGATGCGTGCGCCGGGAAGGGGATTCAGCGCGTTCCGATTCGATCGCCCTTCTTTGGTCCTTTCTTGGGCGAGCAAGAAAGGACATGCCCCAGCAAAGCACATTCCCTCCAGCAAAGCACACCCCCGAACCGCCACCTGATGGTCATTCATTTATTTTTTTGCCAGAGGAAGAGAAGCGCCCCTCCTGGACAGGAGAGGCCGGGGCTGGGGGTGGTTTGTATCTCTCCCAGGATCGGCAGCGATTCCCACTAATACTGATTTCCCGGATTTGATATAATTCCGCCGGGCAGGCGGGGTTTCTTGTCACGACCACATCGTCCGGAGTGGAACGGTGCGGGGCTGCCCGCGTTCGATCACGGCCTTACCCTGCTCAAGTGCCTGATTCTCCATCACCTGGCACCTCTCTCCGCCCCCCATGCCCGACGTGTGGCTCCCGTCGCTCCGCACCTCCGCCCGCGTGCCCCCGCCGGCCATAGCGTGCTGGGCAATCATGGTCGTGCTGTGCCTGGGCGGGGAGCATCTGGCATACGCTCAGGCGGATACGTCAGTGGTATCGCGGACCGACTCGACGGGGGTGGAGTGGTCGGTGTACGTCGATGGCAGCGACCTGGAATGGGGCCTGCCGGACCGGCCGCTGGATGAATTCGACGCCGTGCTGGAAGGCGTCGTCGGCACCCTGCGGCGGCAGGGGTTTCCTTTTGCGGTGCTGGACTCCGTCCGGGCCGATACCGTGGACGCACACGGACGTGTCACCTTCTATCTGAAGCGCGGCGCGGGCGTCGAGGTCGGGCACCTCGCGATCTCGGGCAGCCGCGTATTTACCGAGTCCGGCCTGCTCGGACGGATGGAGACCCGGCCCGGCCGTGCGTTCAGTCCGGCCCGGCTGGAGGACGACATTGCCCGGCTGTTGGGGGATTACGAGCGGCGGGGCTACCTCCTGGCCGAGATCCGGGTGGCCGGCGTTCAGGTATCGGAGGGCGATGCTCCGAAGGCCGACGTGACGCTTACCGTCGATGAAGGTCCCCGCTCCGTGCTCCGGCAGGTCGTGCTGCGGGGGGATGATCGCACGCGGTCCGAATATGCGGCGCGCATCGCCGGCCTGCGGCTGGGCGACACGTTGCGGGCCTATGACCCCGAACGTGTGAGGCAACGCCTGATAGAGTCCGGCGAATTCCGCGAGGTGGGTAGGCCCGAGCTGCGGGTGCTTCCCGACAGCGCAGCGGTACTCGTGATACCCGTCCAGGCCGCCTCGCCGGGGCAGTTCGACCTCGTGCTCGGCTATCAGCCGTCGAGCGGATCGGGCAAGCTGGTCGGGTCCGGGCACCTCGAATTGAACAACCTGCTGGGGGCAGGCCTCGGGGCGTCTCTCCGGTTGAACCGGCTGCCCGGACAGGTCAGTACCGTCCACGCAGCCTTTTCCGACCCGCTCCTTCCCGTCGTGCCGTTGGGGATTCGATTGCTGTTCGACGGGACGCAGGATTCTACGTTCTATGGAAAACAGCGGTACGAGGGCGCCCTGACCTATCGCTTTAGCGGGGGCATGGAGGCGCGCGCGAGCGTCAGCCGCGAGCGGACCCGGCCCGGAGAGGCGGGCGTGGATGTCCTGGCCGGACGGCAGCGCGTACCCCGCTCCGATGCCGTGTTCATGGGCGTCGGACTGCGATACGAGCGAGTCGACGTGGTCGAGAACCCGCGCAAAGGCTTCGTATTCGACGTGTCTTTTGAGCGCGGACGGAAAGATCGAAGCCTCCGCATGGTGTCCGCGTCCGGGGACACCACCATGGAGCGCAACCGGCAGGCGCAGGCCCGGTTCACCGGCACGGCCCGCCTCTTCCTGCCCACGCTGCGGCGGCAGGTGTTCGTGGTGGGGGTGGATGGGCGGCTGCTCGAAAGCGACGTATACGACCCCAGCGACCTCTTTCGCTTCGGCGGGGCGAACACGCTGCGGGGATACGACGAGGACCGGTTCCGGGGCCGGCTCGTGGCCCGCGGCCTGCTGGAGTACCGGTACCAGGTCGACCCCGCCTCTTTTGCGTTCACCTTTCTGGATATCGGTTACGTCGAAACGCCAGTGAGCACCGAGCAAAGGATCGACCGCGGCGTCTATCCCGGCTTCGGCTTCGGGTTGCAGTTCGAGACGGCGGTGGGCATCGTCAACACCAGCTACGCCATGAACCGCGAAGGCGGCCGCCTCAGCGGCCGCGTCCACATCGGCCTCTCCTTCGGCCTCTGAGTATCGTACCTTCGCACCTTTGAGTATTGCGGAGCGCCTGAATGAATAGCGCCGAACCTTAACTTGCTACAATTTTTCAGGGCCGTCATCCTCGACCCCGATCGGGGATCCAGGCAGCATACCCATACGGCCTTTTCCATAGCTTGCTCTTGAAGACCACGCCGAAAGAATGAAGACAGAGTGGGTCACAGGATGCGATCTGCACCAGCCTGATTTTCACCGATCCCAACGTACCAGGCCAATCCGCCCGTGACCACCAGCTATTACGTACCGCCCGAAAACGTCCGGGGCAACGTGCTACTGCTGCCAGAGGAGGAGGCGCACCACGCGGCCCGGGTACTGCGCGCGAGGCCGGGAGACGAGATCGTAGCCGTGGACGGGCAGGGGGGGTGGTACCGTGCCGAAGTGGACCAGGCGGACAAGCGTTCCGTATCCGCGCGCATTGTGGAGCGGCGCAGCGGGGTAGGGGAGCCGCCCTACGAACTGACCATCGGACTGGCCGTGCTCAAGAATCCGGGCCGCTTCGAGACCTTTCTGGAGAAAGCTGTCGAACTTGGCGTGCGCCGCGTCGTCCCCCTCGTCACCGAGCGGACTGAAAAGGCGCGTATCAAGGAAAGCCGGGCGTCCAACATCCTCGTCGCCGCCATGAAGCAGTGCGGCCGCAGCCGGCTGGTTGCACTGGACGACCCCCGCCCGCTCGCTGACTTTCTCGGCCGGTGCGCCGACGGCCTCCGGTTGATCTGCCACGAGCAGACAGAACCCGAGCACGCCATCGCGCGACAGCTTGAGCAGCGCCTTTCGGCGGCAACGATGAGTGTGCTCGTCGGTCCGGAGGGAGGTTTCTCAGATGCCGAGATCCGGCAGGCGGCGGAAGCTGGTTTTGTGCCGGTCTCCCTCGGCCCGAGGCGGCTCCGCGCCGAGACGGCCGCCCTGGCCGCCGCTGCCGCCGTCATGCTGCTCCGCCCGTGAAATGTTCTCTGAAAAGAGTGCTCCCGGAGGATATACGGGACCCTGTGCAGGGCTTCCACGTTGTGGCGGTCGGCGATCCGTAGTCAGCAGTCAAACATGCAACACCTTCACGAAGAGCAACTGAGTTCGGAACAGCTTCTCGACGGCAAGCTGCTCAAAGTCTACCGCGACCACGTCCGGGTGCCGGATGGGGAAGAGTCGGTCCGCGAGTGGATCGACCACCCCGGCGCCTCGGCGGTCGTCCCGATCTTTGAAGACGGCACGACCATCCTCGTGCGGCAGTTCCGATACCCCTCCCGCAAGGTGTTTTACGAGGTGCCGGCCGGAAAGATGGACGTCGAGGGAGAGCTGCCCGAGGACGTGGCGCGGCGCGAACTGGAAGAAGAAACCGGTTGGATCCCTGGGAAGTTGATACACCTGGGATCCTATTACCCCTGTATCGGCTATAGCAACGAGGTGATCCACATCTACCTCGGCGAAGCCCTGGAGGAGGGCAGGCAGGCGTTCGCGGATGGCGAGAACCTGGAACTGCTGCGCCTGCCGTTCGGGGAGGCCCTCGCGATGGTAAACCGGCGGGAGATCCTCGACATGAAGACGGTCGTGGCGCTCTTCTATGCGGATGCCGCGCTCAAGGAGCGTGCGGGCGCCTGAGCGGTGCCCCTCATTTGTTTTCGGCTGTAGGTCGTTGTAATTTGGTCAGTTCTATTTTCGACGTGTAAGGAAAAATCATGTTTACGTTCCTGATTATCATTATTGCCATTATCGCCGTGCTGATGGTGCTGGTCGTGCTGCTCCAGAGCGGTCAGGGCGGGGGATTGGCCGGCATCGCGGCAGGCGGCGCCACGACGCAGATCCTGGGCGCCCGCCAGGCCCCCGACATGCTGGAGAAAGCGACGTGGGTGCTGGCGACGGCGTTCTTCGTCCTGTGTATCCTGACCAACTTCGCCATCCCGCACGCGGAACAGCAGCGCAGCATCATCCAGGAGCGCGCCGCGGGCCAGACGGCCACGCCTACGCTGCCGCCGGCGGGCGCCCCCGCTACGACGCCCCCCGCCGGTCAGACCACCGCTCCGGCCCCGAACGGCGGAACGCAGTCCGCCCCCTCCAGCGCGCAGCCGGTTACGCCCGCTCCATAAGGCAGTCATCTGGACCATACGTACGAAAAAGGCGAGAGGGCAGCCCCCTTCAGGGCTGCCCTCTCATTTGTGGCCCGCGCCGGCCTGTAAGCCGAATTCTGTCTGCCTACGGGCGGCCACACGCCCGCAGGAGGACCATCATTTATCTGGGACCGCCGTCACCGGCGGCCTCTAGCAGCCTACCCGCTCCCATCTGGCGGGCCGCCATTTACCTCGGTAGAGAGGCACGGGAGCTGTTTGGCCTTGCACCCCGTGAGGTTTGCCCAGCCGGCCCGGTTGCCCGGACCGCTGGTGGGCTCTTACCCCACCGTTTCACCCATCACCTCCGCCCTCAGGCGGCGGCTGGTCTGTTCTCTGTTGCACTTGCTGTCGCCGCTCCCGGAGGAACGGCGCCCCCGATGTTATCGGGGCACGGTGCCCTGTGGTGTTCGGACTTTCCTCACCGGGAACGCCCTCGGACGCACCCGGCGCGATGATCCGGCCGGCGCGGAATAACCTTTCTCCCTCTCCCTCTCCTCCTTCCCTCTCTCACTCTTTCTCTCACTCCCCCTTTCTCCCTCTCACTCTTTCCCTCCTTCTCTCCCCCTCTCTCCCTCACTCTTTCCCTCCTTCTCTCTTTCCCTCCTTCCCTCTCTCACTCATTCCCTCTTTCCCTCTTTCCCGAATCAGCCCTCCTTCTCGACCTCCTGAACGGTTTCGTCGAAGAGCTCGCTGTCCACGATCACACGTCCCGTGTGTTCACAGGCCACGATACGGTTCCGCTGGCGGATTTCTACCTGGCGCTGCGGCGGCACGGCAAAGCCCGCTGCCGCGCCCCGCTCCAGCGGTACGACCGCCCGCCCGTCGCGCAGGCGGCTGCGCAGCCGCTCGTAGGCGCGGAGGTATCGCTTGTCGACTGCGTGGGCGGCGTTGTTTCGCTTCTCTTCGAGCTCGGCCTGCTCCTGCTGCGTGTCCTGAAGCACTTCGTCCAGCTCTGTGCGCTTGCCCTCCAGAATCTCGGAAAGCTCGGTGAGCCGGGCCTCAGCCTCCGTGACCGTCACTTGCAGGGTGGGCGCGTTCATGTCGATCTCCTCGATCCGGGTCTGGGAGTCGAGAATGTGCTGCTTCTGCGCCTCGATCTCTTTCGTCAGCGAATCGTACTCGCGGTTGTTGCGTACCTGAAGCTGCTGCTCTTCGTAACGCTTGATCAGGGCCTCGCTCTCCTTGATGTCGCGCTCCGCCTTCGCGCGCAGGGTGACGCTGTCTTCCTGGTCCTGCTTCAGGTTGCGGACGCGGGTCTCAAGACCGGCCCGCTCGTCCTCCAGGTCGCGAATCTCGTCGGGGAGATCGCCCCGGAGCTTCTCGACCTGGTCGATTTTGCTGTCAATGTGCTGAAGCCGGATCAGGGCTTTCAGTTGTTCTCCGATACTCGTTTCCTGAACCGTAGGCATAAGCTCTCGTATGGTATACTCGCACGTTCGTTTCAGACCAATTAAATGATACGTGCGATGCCGTTTAAGGTTCGTTTCAATTGGTGGGTACAGGCACCGATCTGTACGAAAAATGAGGGAAGCGAGCTACGGCGATCAGGATCGGACGAACGTCTGAACGGGCGTGGTGCGCTGGCCGGTCCGGATCCAGTCCACGTCGGGAAACCGCTCGGCGAGGTAAGCCCGGAGGATTTCTTCGGTGACCGCCTCTGTCTGGTAGTGCCCGGCGTCGATCAGCACCATGCGCGGCCTGTCCTCCGCATCGAGCACGTCGAAGAACTTGTGGTAGGTTACGTCGGCCGTCACGTAGGCGTCGGCTCCCGACGCCATCGCGGTCGCCGTCAGGTCGCTGCCCGAGCCGCCGCAGACGGCGACCCGGTGGACGACCTGGCCGGGGGCGCCTACGTACTGCAGGCTTTCGGCGCCGAGGCGGCTGGATACGCGGCGGAGAAAGGCTTCCAGGGGCTCCGGTGCCGGCAGCCGGCCGACTGCCCCGAACCCTGCCCGTGTGTTGGCTTGTTGGACCGGGTACACGTCGTACGCCACCTCTTCGTAGGGGTGGGCGCTACGCAGGGCCTGCACCACGCGGCCCAGGTCCCACCGGGCTACCTCGACTTCCAGGCGGTCCTCTTCGACCGATTCCAAACCCCCGCCGGTCGTGCCGATAAATGGAGAAGCCTCCTCGCCGGGGCGGAACGTACCGGTACCCCGCAGGGAGAAGGAGCAGGAATCGTAATCGCCGATTCGGCCCGCTCCGGCGTCCGCCAGGGCCTGCCGCACCGCATCCGTGTGCGACGGCGGGACGAAGGTGACCAGCTTGTAGAGCGTCTCGGGAAACGGCTTCAGGAATCGGACGTCTTGCAGGCCGAGTTGCTCCGCCAGGGCGAACGAAACGCCACCAGGGGCGGCATCCAGGTTCGTATGGGCGCTGTACAGGGCGATGCCTTGCGATGCGAGTTGAAACGCCAGCCCCGACGGCCCGCTCCCAGCCGTGACATTGCGGAGCGGCCTGAAGATAAGCGGGTGGTGCGTGATGATGAGCCCGGCCCCCGTACGCTTCGCCTCGTCGATGACACCTGCCGTGAGGTCGAGTGCGATGACGGCCCGCTCAACGGACCGGCTCGGGTCACCCACCTGCAGCCCCACATTATCGTACGATTGCGCCGAAGCCGGTGCCGCCCACGCCTCAATAACGTCTGCAATGTCCCGAATCGTCGGGTAGCTCATCTCCTGAACGAATCTGATGGGAGTAATACTAAATCCGATTGTTTACCTGGGGACGACACAGCCCAAAGAAGCCCCCTCGTCCACTCCTCCTTTCGTCTATTCGTCCTTTCGTCCACTCCTCCTTTCGTCCTCTCCCTCTCTCCCTCTCATTCTCTCATTCTCTCTTTCTCTCTTTCCCCGCCCCACTCACATCCCCACCCCGGCCGCCTCCGCGCCATGCCCGGCCAGGCGGTAGCCCTCCGCTTCGTCCACCCGGAGCAGCAGGACGATGCCGACGCCGAAGAACAGCAGCAGGCTCGCCATCCCGGCACGCTGGCTGTCGAACATCAGAGTGAGCGTGCCGAAGAGGAACGGCCCCATGAAGGCTGTGGCCTTCCCCGAAAAGGCATAGAAACCGTAAAACTCGCTCGTCTTGTCGGGCGGGACCAGGCGCCCCATCAGGGAACGGCTGGCCGACTGATTGGGGCCGACCAGCAGCCCGATCCCGATGCCCGCTACCCAGAACCAGAAGACGCTCGGCGTGAGCAGGGCCAGGAGCGTGAACCCGATCAACCCGACGAGGCTGATCAATATGGTGGGCTTGCCACCCAGCACGTCGTCCAGGAAGCCGAAGGCGAAGGCGCCCAGCCCGGCGGCGACGTTCAGCACGATCCCGAAAATCGTGATCTCCTGGAAGCTCAGCCCGAACGTCCCGGCCGCATAGATGCCCCCGAACGCGAACACCGTGACGAGGCCGTCATTGTAGATCAGCTTGGCCAGCAGGAACCGGACCACCTGGCGATACTGGCGAATCGAGTGAAAGGTCTGCACGAGCTCGCGGTTGGCCCGCCGCAGCACGCCCCGCGACGGCACGGCCTCGATGGGCGCGCGGTCCTTGACGAACACGAACAGCGGAATGCTGAAGACGGTAAACCAGACCGCCACCAGCATGTTGGCCGCCCGGATGTTGGCGCCCTGCGCCGTCGACAGACCGAACCAGGGCTGGTCTGATACGAACCCGAGCAGCGCGATGGCGAGGCACACCAGCCCCCCGAAGTACCCGAGAGCCCAGCCGTACCCGGAAATCCTGCCGATCTTCTCCAGTGGCGCGATGTCTGGCAGGTAGGCGTTGTAAAATACGTTCCCCATCTCGAAGGCCACGTTGGAGACCACGAACAGGGCGAGGCCGAGCCAGATCTGTCCGGGCGCCGGAAACGTCAGGAGCGCCGTGCCGGCGATGCACACCGTCGTGCAGAAAAAAAGGAACCGCTTGCGGTAGCCGCCCCGGTCGGCGATGGCGCCGACGTAGGGCGAGAGGATCGCCACGGCCAGCGCGGTGCCGGCCACCCCGCGCGACCAGACCGCCGTGCCGACCACCTCGTCCGCCGCCATCGCTTTCGTGAAGTACGTGCTGTAGACGAACGTGACGACCAGCGTCGTGTACGCCGAGTTGGCGAAGTCGTACAGCGACCACGCCGCCACGGCGCGCCGGCTGTACGAAGGAGCGGAAAGGCGCACAGGCGTATCGGGAGGTGAGAGGACGGGTACCAGGCCAATTTATGAAAAAGCAGCTTTACCAATCGCCCATGCCGGTAGTCCAGCGTCACAATGGATATAAATGCCGCTTCCGTAGGGGCGCACGGCCGTGCGCCCGTTCCACACAGCCGCTACCCCGAGTCCAGCCTCAGTCCACCGGAAAGCGCCCCCAAACCTTCAACGTTCCAACCTTCAACTTGCAACCCTCAACCCGCAAACCTCAACCCGTTAACATCCGCACCCCCCAACACAAAACTGCCCACTGCCCACTGCCCACTGTTAACTGCCCACTGCTAACTGCTAACTGTTAACTGCTCAGCGACCCCGATAAACGGATCGATGACCTCGAAGAGCGCCTCCGGTGCCTCCCACTGGGGCAGGAGCCCGGCGTCGACGTGGCGTAGCTGGATGTATGCCTCGTTTTCAGCCGCAATGACCGGGGCGCGGACGAAGTCCTGCACCATCTCAGAGTCCGCCTGCGGAATCACGAACAGCGTCGGCTGACGGATGCCTGCATAGACTGGAGGCGCATACCCGTGCATCGAGAGCACCCCCTGGATGAACCGCCGGGGGGCGTAATGAGCCCCCTTCGCGTGCGAGGTCACGTACGCATAATCCACGAGGGCGGACGGCACGTGGTCAGGCTTGAGAAAGACGTGTTCAGCGTAGAAGCTACGCAGAGAGGATCGCTGCGTCAGGCGGGCGAAAAAGATCTCGAAGGCGCCGACAGTGCTGGCCGCCCCCACCACGGCGCGCTGCAGAACGGATTCCTGCGGATGGGCGCCGAGCCCGGTCGGCGAGATGAAGACCATCCGGTTCACCAGAAACGGAAAGGCATTCGCGACCGTGGCCGCGTACTCGCAGGAGAGGGAAAGCGCGATCACGTCGGCTGCCTCCATCACCCGCTCGCTCAGGAAGCGGCGTAGCTCGCGCTGGTACAGGCCGGGGCTGTAGCGGGCCGCGGGCCGGTCCGAGAGCCCGAAGCCGAGCAGGTCGAGCGCATACAGGGGCCGGTCCGTGTGTGCCTTGAGATGCTCGAAGATAGGCTTCATCTCGAAGCTGGATGCCGCCGCATTGACGCTGTGGAGCAGTACGATAGGAACCCCGTTTCCGCCGCGCTTGTAATACCGCACCCGGCCTTCCATGATCTCGATCTCCTGCACGTCGGCCTCGAGCGCCTTCGGAAGCTGATCGGGCCTCGGCAGGCGGTTGCGCCGCGTCTTTTCCAGGACGGCCCCCGTGACGAGTGCCCCGACTGCCACCGAGCCGGTGACGAGCGTGGTCGTCCGGGCCGAAGTGGACGACCGATCGCCGTTGGTGCGTTTGAGAAGATTCTGCGCGAGCTTGGAGAGGGAGAAGGCCATAGGAGACGGTATACGGATGCGGGGTGAAAGAAGTTATACCCCGTACCACCCGGCCCAGATTCCACGAAATTCTGCCCAAAAAAGAAGCCCGTACCGTATCTTGTAACAATCCCGCCCTCGTAGCTCAGGGGATAGAGCACAGGTTTCCTAAAGCCAAAAGGAAGCGGAAAATCAGCGTTTTTAGCCCGTTTTGAAGGTTCAGAGACCACGGAAAACGCAAGCCCTGCTGCAAAATTGCTGCACATTCGCCCCAACCACAACGGGGAGAATGTCAAGCATCATCAAACGGGGACAACTTTTTTCCATTCAGTACCACGACGCCAACCGCCGTCCGGCCCGGAAATTCGTCGCATCGAAGCTCACTGTACGGCGGGACGTAGAAGCGCTTAAACGCAAGCTCGACAGGGATTACGCTCTCGGTGAGTTTGATCCGTGGGTAGACGATCCGTTCACGTACGATCTGCCGGAAGCCGCCGTAATGGGCGCACCGAAGACCATCGGAGAAGCCCTTGCCCTAATGCTTGCGGAGAAGAAAGCCGAAGGTAAACGCCCCGACACGCTCGACAC